>DWYJ01000076.1 GCA_019118745.1 Candidatus Desulfovibrio gallistercoris
GGGGAAGGGGGACCCCGCCCGCGCGAGGCGCGGGGTCCCCCTTCCCCCCTCAGGAAAAACCGCCCCGCCGCCTGCCTCATCAACACCTGCGGCGGCGGGGAAATCACGATCAGGAGCAGACCCTATGACCATGCCATCCAGCGTCAGCCGTGTCCGTTATGAAGGCAACGGCACGGCCACGCAATTCCCGTTTTCCTTCAAGGTCTGGGAGACCTCCCAGCTTGCCGTCACCCTTACCGGACCGGACGGCAAGAGCAGCGACGCCGCAGGCTGGACGGCCAGTCTGGATGAAAACGGCGGCACTGTTACGTATCTGCATGACGGCTCGCCCCTGCCTGAGGGCTGGCTGCTGGCCATCACCCGCGACATGCCGTTCACGCAGGAGATCGACCTTGTGAGCGCCACCCGCTTTGACCCGGCCGTCATGGAGGACGGTCTGGACATGGCCACGGCGGAGCGGCAGCAGTTGCGGGAGCAGCTTTCCCGTTCCGTCATGCTGCCGCCCACGAGCGACAAAAGCCCGCAGGAAATGGCGGACAGACTGCTGGACGCCGAGAAAAACGCCATCAACGCCGCACAGAAAGCCGAAACGGAAGCCGCCACGGCAACGGAACAGGCCGGACGGGCCGAAGCGGAAGCGGATGAAGCGACCCGACAGGCGGCCGATGCCGCCGACGCCGCCCGTCGGGCCCAGGCCTGGGCCGAATCCCCCACGCCGCCGGACCCTGACGATCCGGAGAGCAAGTCGGCAAAGGAGTGGGCGCGCATCGCTTCCGATACGGTGCCGCTGGCCACGGCCAGCCTGCCGGGCAAGGCCTGCTTCCCCGCGCCTTTTACTGTCGGGGAGGACGGCGCTGTGGGCATTCGGGAGGCCAGCGGCCAGCAAAGCGGCATCTGCCGTCTTGCCACGGCGGAAGAAGTGGCCGCCGCCACGGCCCCGGAGAACGTCGCCCTGCCCGGCAGCGCCCTTTCCCGCACGCCGCAGGCGGGAAAGATCCCGGTCTATGACGCGGGCGGCAAGCTGCCAGTGCCGGGGATACCCTCCCAGCTCTACAACAACCGCCTCGTGCTGACCGGCTCCAATGCCTCGTGGCTTCCGCCGGTCACCGGCTGGGCACGGGTGACGGTCGTCGGCGGCGGCGGCGCGGGCGGCGCGGGCGGCATCTCCGGGGGCCCGGGCGGGCTTGGCGGCGCGCAGGGCGGGACCACCGTCTTCGGCAGCCTCTCGGCTGTCGGCGGGAGCGGCGGGGGCGGCGGAGGCGGATCCCCCTCCAGCATTTCCGGAGGTGGCGGCGGAGGTGGAGCCGGCTCCGTCACCACGGCATTCGTCTACCTCAATACAAGCACTCCCGTGTACGTCATCATCGGGGCCGGAGCCGCCATGACGGCGGCATCTTCCGGCAACAACTACGGCACCAACGGCAGCGGCCCCTCGGCAGGCAGAGCGGGCGTCTACCAGTCGGCCGGCTCCGGGGCGGCGGGGGCTTCGTCCGGTTCCTGCGCTTCGACGGACGCCTATCCCGGCGCGGGCGGCGCGGGCGGCCTGAACGGTACAGGCTATGGCGGCGGAGGCGGTGGAGGCGGCGGCGTGCGCAACGAATGGGTGGGAGCTGTCGGGGCCGCCGCTGAAGGCGGCGCGTACGGCAACTGGGCATGGGGCGGCAATGGCGGCAATGGCGCGGTCATCATCGAATACTACAAGGAGACGGCATAATGCCCACATTTTACAGTCCTGAAGGCAACCCGGAGATCTGGGACGCGTGCCCGGAAGGCTATTCCACCCCTGAAGCATGGGCTGCCGCCCATCCCGCGCCCGAACCGGAACCGCCCACGCTGGAAGAGGCGCGCGCCGTCGCGCTTGCCCGACTCGATGCGGCGTTTTCCGCAGCCGAGGCGTCCGGCAAGACCATGTCCTCGGCGGGCTTCGTCATCGACGCCACGGAACGCAGCAACCGGGACATCGACGGCCTCATCATCAGCCTTGAGGCCACGGGCGCGCCGGAGACCACCTTCTGCGCGGCGGACAACAGCTTCCATACCGTGACGCTGGACCAGCTCCGCACCATGCGGCTGGAAGTCATCCGGCACGGGCAGGCCCTGTATGCCCGCAAGTGGGAACTGCGCACGGCCATCGAGACCGCCGCAAGCGCGGACGCCGCGCTGGCCGTGGACATCGATTTTGAAGGAGTGGGAGCGTGACGGCATACGGAAAACATCTGCTGGTGGCTACGGATCAGTTCGTCAATGCCGTCTGCGGCGGCTGGCCGGACGAAACGCTTTCCAGCCGGGCCTGGCGGCGGCATGTGGCCGGGCGGGGCTCATGGCCCTGCCGGCTCATCGACGGCCTCTTTTTCTGGGATGCGGAGACGCGCGGCGGGCGCATCGCGCGGCACTGCCAACTGAGCTACGAGAGCGAACGGCAGGGACGGCAGCAGCCGCCGGAGCTGCGGCCAGCGACGGCAAAGCACAGGAGCTGAGACATGCGCGTTGCCATACAGAACTTTACCGGCGGCGAGATCTCCCCCATCCTTTCCGCACGCTATGATCTGGCCCGCTACCGCAACTCCGTGGCCTGCATGGAGAACATGCTGCCCGGCCTGCACGGGGACGTGCGTCGTCGTCCCGGTATGCGCTTCGTGGCCCGGCTCGCCGGGGACAGCGTCCTGCTGCCCTTCAGCTTCAGCGCCGAGGCCGGGCAGAATTTCGTGCTGGTCTTCGGCCACGGCACCCTGCGCGTAGCCTCGGCCGGCGGCTTTGACACGTCCGCGGGGGATGCCGTGCTCGCCACGCCCTATACGGGCGAGGAGCTGCTCCATATCTCCAGCGCACAGGTCGGCGATACGGTCTATCTGGCCCACAACGCCCATCCCCTGCACAAGCTCATCCGGCGGGACAGCCTGCCGGGGGGCATGAGCGGCATATATTGCCACGGCTATGCCTGGACGCTGGAAAAGGTCGCTCTCAACACCTCGCTGGCCGCACCGACCGCACCGGCGGTCAGCTTTTCCGGCGAGGGCGGCAGCTTCACCCTGCGCTACAAGGTGGCGGCCGTGGACGCTTCCGGCAACGTCTCTCTGGCCTCCGCCGGCGGCGAGTGCGCCAATGCCCGCCACCCTTCGGACTGGGTGCAGGGCAATTGCGCCAACCTCAGCTGGCAGGCGGTCGCCGGTGCGGTGGAGTACAACATCTACCGGGAGGAGGCCGGATACTACGGTTTCATCGGCATCGCGCAGGGCACGAGCTTCATCGACAACAACTACGAGGCCGACACCTCCGACACGCCGCGGGAAGACTGGGACCCCTTTGCCGGCGACAACCATCCCGGCGTCGTCGCCTTCCACCAGCAGCGCATGGTGCTGGCCGGGACGCGCAAGCAGCCGCAGGCCTTCTACCTCTCCCGCAGCGGGGACTTCGAGAACTTCCGCAAATCCCGCCCGCTCCAGGACGACGACCCGCTGGAATACCTCATCGCCTCCGGCTCCATCGACGCCATCGCCTGGGCGGCCAGCTTCGGCGATCTGCTCATCGGCACGTCCGGCAGCGAATATAAGGCCGTCAGCGGCGACGGCGGCCCGCTGACCCCGTCGAGCATCAGCATCACGGTGCAATCCTCCTGGGGGAGCGCCGGCCTTGCCCCCATCATCATCGGCAATTCCATCCTCCATGTGCAGCGGCACGGCGCGCATGTGCGGGATCTCTTCTACTCGCTGGAAAAGGACGGCTACGCCGGCAACGACCTCTCCATCCTCGCGCCCCACCTTTTTGAAGGCCACACCCTGCGCCAGTGGGCCTATCAGCAGACGCCGGGCTCCGTGGTCTGGGTCGTGCGGGACGACGGGCTGCTGCTGGGCTTCACCTACATGAAGGAGCACGACGTCTGGGGCTGGAGCCGTCACCCCACCGACGGGGCCGTACGCTCCGTTTGCAGCCTTTCCGGCGAGAACGGCGACGATCTCTGGCTGGTGACGCGGCGCAGCGTCAACGGCGAACAGCGCTATTTTCTGGAAGTGCTGGCCCGGCAATGGGGAGACGGCGACGCCATCCAGGACGCTTTCTTCGTGGATTGCGGCAAGACGCTCTCCCTCCCGGCCCCGGCGCGGGAGCTGTCCGGTCTGGAGCATCTGGAGGGCTGCACGATCTCGGTTCTGGCGGACGGCAGCCCGGTGGAAGGCTGCGTGGTGAAGGACGGCGGCATCGAGCTGCCCTATGCCGCGCAGACCATACAGGCAGGCCTGCCCTGCCCCTCCGTGCTCGGCCTGCTGCCGCTGGAAAGCGACGGCCAGTACGGCTCGACCCTCGGCAAGCGCCGGGCCTACGGCCGCTGCACCCTGCGCATGCACCGCAGCGTAGGCGGCAAATACGGGCCGCGACGCGAAGAGCTCTACGACCTGCCGGTGCTGCCCGAAGTCTGGGGCAGCGCCTGCGAACCCTATACCGGCGATGTGGACTGCCTGCCCGGCGGCCCGCAGGAAGCCCGCGCCAGCCTCTGGCTCGTGCAGGATCGCCCCCTGCCCTTCCATCTGGCCGCCGTGGTGCTGGATGTGGATTTTGGCGAAGTCTGACAGAGGCGAGAGGGAGAGGGAAACCGTTTTGGAAAACGGCTCTCCCCCTCCCCCTCTCCTTTCCCAAAACTTTTGTCTGGATACATGCCGGACGGCGCGCCCGGCAAGGCGTCGCCCGCCTGCCCGTCCCCCGAATAACTTTTATGCGAGAGGGAGAGGGAAACCGTTTTGGAAAACGGTTCTCCCTCTCCCCCTCGCGCTCCCTCTCTCCTTTCCCAAAACTTTTGGCTGGGTACATGCCGGACAGCGTGCCCCGGCAAGGCGTCGCCCGCCTGACGCGTCCCCCGACAACATGAAAAAACATGCCGGACGGGGACCCTCCATCTCTGCTTCTGTACAGGGTTTGGCTGGGTTGGCGTCGGGCGTCGTCCTGGATGCCACGCTGGTTTGCATCGTGACAAACAAAGTTTTTGGGGGGATGGGGGGGTGTGGGGGGAAGGGACCCTTTGTTCACAAAGGGGCCCTTCCCCCCGCAAAAAAGAAAAACACACCTCCAACAACAAGGAGACCATATGATCGCGATTCAGACGGAGACCTTCGCACATGTGCGGGAGGAGGCGGTGCCGCTGACCCGTGCCCACTGGGACGAGGTGGAGGCCGCGTTGCACGGTCCTGAAGATGCGCCGCTCGATGCGGAGCAGTATGCCCGCTGGGAGGCGCTGGACATGCTGCACATCAGCACGCTGCGTCAGGACGGCCGCCTGACCGGGTACGCCGCCTTCAGCCTTTGCCCCTGCCCGCACCGGCCCGGCGTGCGTCTGGCGGCGCTGGACGGGCTTTACCTTGCGCCGGAGCTGCGCGGCGGTCTTGCCGTCCTGCGTCTGTTGCGGCAGGCGGAAACGGCGTTGGCGGCGCGGGGCGTCGGGCTCATCCAGTACAGTTCGCCCGTCTCGCGGCCCTGTGATGCCCTCTACCGCCGTCTGGGCGCGCAGCATACCGAAACCATCTGGCACAAGGAGGTGCGCTGATGGCCGTCGCCAGCACTACCGCCGCCGTGATCAGCGCCGCCGTGGCGCTGGCGGGTACCGCAGCCGGGGCTTACGGGGCCGTCCGTCAGGCCGAAAGCGCGCGGCAGCAACAGGAGTATCAGGCCAAGCTCGCCAACCGTCAGGCGCAGATCGCGGAACAGAACGCGCAGCAACAGGAGGAGGCCGCCCGGCAGAGCCGCCGGGATGGTTACGAGGCCGCCGTGCAGAAACGGCAGGAAGCCGCCCGCATCATCGGGCAGCAGCGTGCCGCATCCGGGGCTTCCGGCACACAGATAGATGCGGGCAGCGCGCTGGATGTCAACCTGGACACTGCGGAAAAGGGCGAGATAGACGCCTTTTCCCAGCGGGAACAGGGGCTCAGGGCCGCTCACAACAGCGAACTTGCGGCCTGGAGCTCGCGCAACAGCGCGGAGAGTTCGGCGCTCCAGGCCCAGTATCACCAGCAGCAGGCCACCACTGATTATCTTGGCCTCTCGCAAAGCCTGCTCGGCAGCGCCCAGAAGGCCGGGCGCAACTTCCAGCTGCTCACCGGCCGAGGCCCTACGCTGGGGTAGAGCGTTTTACCTTTGAAAAAGAGAAAACACGAGAAGGCGGCGCAGCGCCGCCCGTCCCAAATCAAGCGGAAAAACCGCGTTTTTTCCGCGAAACGACAGACCGTATGGTTTGAAACGCAAAGCGTTTCAAACTGAAAATGCTCTACGGTACGACCGTCGCGCGGGGGTGGACTCCCCCGCGCGCAGGAACAGCGTCACGGCATCAGGCGCGGCGGGGCAGGTTTTTCTGCCTGCCGCGGGCGATGCCCATTTCTCCATCCGGCACATCCTTGGTGATGACCGAGCCCGCGCCGATGAGGGTATCCGCGCCCACGCGCACCGGCGCCACCAGCGCCGTATTGCTGCCGATGAAGGCACGCTCCCCGATGCGGGTCTGGAACTTGTTTTTGCCGTCGTAATTGCAGGTGATGGTCCCCGCGCCGATATTGCTGCCCGCGCCGATGTCCGCATCCCCCAGATAGGTCAGGTGGTTGGCCTTGGCCCCCCTGCCCAGACGCGCCTTTTTCAGTTCCACGAAATTGCCGACGTGCGAATCCGCCTCCAGCACGGCCCCGGGCCGCAGCCGCGCATAGGGGCCCACCTGCGTATCCGGCCCCACGTCCGCCCGTTCCAGATGGCAGAAGGAGCGGATCTCGGCCCCGGCCGCCACCACGCTCTCACGGATGACGCAGTGCGAGGCGATGCTCGCGCCGCTATGGATGACGGACTTGCCGTAGATCTCGCAGGGGCCGGTGATCTCCACGCCCGGCTCCACGCTGGCCAGCGGGCTGATGCGCACGCTCTCCGGCGCATGGAGCATGACCCCGGCCGTCAGCAGCGCCGTATTGACGCGCTGCCGCAGGATCTCCTCGCAGCGGCTCAGTTCCAGCGGCGAATTGATGCCGAGCAGGCTGGTGTCGTTGCCGCACTGTACGCCCATGACCGTCATGCCTTCGGCAACGGCCAACCCCACCAGATCCGTGATGTAGTATTCCCCGCTCTTGTTGGCATTGGTCAGGCGCGGCAGCAGCCGGGCGACCTGATCCAGCTTCAGGGAATACATGCCCGCGTTGACTTCGCCCGTGGCCGCGCCGAACGTTTCCAGGCAATAGTCCTTAGCCTCCACGATGGCCCGGACGCTGCCGTCGTCATTGCGCACGACCCGACCGTACGCGCCGGGCTCGTCCAGCACGATGGTGGCAAAGGCCACGTCCGCCCCGGCCGCGCCTTCCAGGAAGTGACTCACCAGACCGGCGGTGATCAGGGGCGTGTCCCCGTTGACCACGAGCAACCGCTCCACGCCGGCGGCTTCCAGCTGCGGCATGGCCGTTTGCAGGGCGTGGCCCGTACCGAGCTGCTGCTCCTGGAGCACGAAGCGCTCGTCAGGGAAGGCCGCCCGCACCATGTCGCTGCCGTGGCCCACGACTATCCAGACATTTTCTCCGAAAACGGGACGCAGCGCCTCCCGCACATGACAGAGCATGGATTCTCCCAGCAGGGTCTGCAAGACCTTGGGCTTGCGGGAATGCATGCGGGTCCCCTTGCCTGCCGCCAATATCAGGGCTGCCTCTTTCGGCATGGGCTCTTCTCCTTTTTTTCCAGCGATGTTCGTTGTGGGGAAGATAGCCCCCGTCAGACGGCATGGCAAGTGCCGTTCCCCCCTGCGCAGGCGACAAAACGGCGACATTCCGGCGACGATCCACCGCCGCCCTGCCGGCGTTCCCGGCATCCGTACCGCCATGCGAGCCAGGGATGCCGGGAACGCCCCACGCCGCCGCCCGTTCCGACGGCGGAGCGTCAGCGCGGGCCGGGCCTAGACCGTGCCCGAACCGTGACACACGGGACAGGGCACGTTATTGCCGCAGCGGGCGCAGCTGCCCGGCAGGATGGTCTTCTTGCCCTGACAGCGAGGGCAGGTCTGTTCGCCGGAAGCGGTTTTCACCACACCGGAACCAAGGCAGTCGGGACAGACGATGCGCAGCTGGTGGTTCCAGCAGGCGCCGCAGGTTACGCGACCGATACCGTCGCACTGGGGACAGGTGCTCATAAGGGCCTCCTCGGCAGGTCTGCATGCCTGCCTGCAGATGACGCATCCGGCCAGGACCGCCCGCCGGATGCGGGATGCAGGGCGGTTACGCACAACACTAGGCCCAGCCTTGCACGGCGTCAACCGCTGCCGCCCGAATATCCTGTCCCGCGGTGCGTCCGCACCACGCCCCCTCTTTCACCGTATGCGCATATCCTTGTTGACAGACCATCTTTTTGCGTACAATATAAACAAAAAGTTAACTCGAGAAATTTATTATTTATACTGGAGGCAGGCCATGAGCGACAATACCACCTGCGACAACATGCTTTCCCGACTCATGAAGGCCGTATCCGCCGGCTCGGATGCCGAGCTGGCCCGCGCCCTGGGCATCAGCCCCCAATCAGTGAGCGGCGCACGCCGCCGGGGCGAAGTGCCCCCGGCCTGGGTGCAGACTTGCGCGGAAAAAACCGGCTGCAATGCGCACTGGCTGTTCTTTGGGCAGGGCCCCATGTTTTTGCCGCCGCATCTGACGGATGACGGCAACGGCGCGGCAAGCGAGCCGGAGGTGGACATGATCACCATCCCGCTGGTGGAGGCGCGGCTCTCCGCCGGGACGGGCAGCCTTGAGGTCAACGGCGGCACGGAGGGCGGACACGCCTTTCGCGGCGACTTCCTCCGGCGCAAGGGCAATCCTCGCCGCATGGTGCTCATGCGCGTCTCCGGGGACAGCATGGTGCCGGAGATCTTCGACAACGACCTCGTGCTGCTGGACCAGGGCCAGACGGAGATCACGCCCGGCCGCCTGTATGCCGTCGGCTTCGAGGACGCCATCTACATCAAGCGCATCGACATGCTGCCCGGCAAGATCATCCTACGCAGCGTCAATCCGGCCTACGCGCCGGTGACGCTCGACCTGCGGGGCGACTGCGCGGAGCAGTTCCGCGTCATCGGACGCGTGCTCTGGTCAGGACGGGAATACCGCTAGAGCCTGTTAACACTATTTACTGCCTGTTTGGGGGGAAGGGAAACCCCTCGCTCTGCTGTCGATGCCCGTAAGGCTCCTGCGTCGCCTAACGGGCACGGCCTGCGGCCGCCTTTCGGTCGCGCTCTGCTGTCGATGCCCGTAAGGCTCCTGCGTCGCCTAACGGGCACGGCCTGCGGCCGCCTTTCGGTCGCCGCCGGCGCGGGAGCGGGTTTCCCTTCCCCCCAAGCCCCCCATCCCTTCCCCAGCGCGCTTTTATCAGGGGAAAAGCAGGGACGAGGGGCGTATTGCCCGTCAGGGCAGGCGCAATATGTGCATCCGACTTTCTGTATCTATTGAAATAATTAGTAAAATTTTTGTTAACAGGCCCTAGGGGCTGTTTCTAAAAAAGCTGGACATCTTGAATGACTCCTGCTTTCCTGTTTGGCATGAGCAGACATGACATTTCAGATG
>DWYJ01000077.1 GCA_019118745.1 Candidatus Desulfovibrio gallistercoris
CTGGGCCGGCTAGACGATGGGGACGCACTATGAAGTTTTGTTGGCTGGGCTGCAAGGACTCGAACCTTGATTAGCGGAGCCAGAATCCGCCGTCCTGCCAATTGAACGACAGCCCAACGCGCAAGAGGCAAAGTATCGAAACAGCCCCCCCTTGTCAACGAAAAACTTTCTTTTTTTATCCTTTTTTTCTGTTTTTCGGTAACACACTGAAAAAAATGATTTTTAGATGAAATCTCCCCCTCTCCTGCCTGCGAGCGAGGCTGGGAGAGGGGCTGGTGTGGGCCAGAGCGGCTCACCTTTGAAAAAGGTGAGCCGCGAGGCGGCGGCACAGCGCCGCCCGGCCAAAAGTGAGCGGAAAAACCGCGTTTTTCCGCGAAACGACAGGCCGTATGGTTTGGAACGCGCAGCGTTTCAAACTGAAATTGCTCTATCAGTACATTTGATGTCCGGGCATGGCCTGCCATTCGTCATAGAGGGCGGCCCCTTCTGGCAGGGAGAGCCGCCGGACGGCAAGGTGGCCCAGGTCCATATCCTCCGCCGGGCCGGGCGTGCAGTGGAAGATGCGCCCCACATCTTCCAGGAAGGCCGCGTCGTCAAAGCCTATCACGCGCGCGGCGGCGTAGTCGTTGCAGTAATAGAGGGTGGAGAGGCGCGACCAGAGGATGGCCCCCAGGCACATGATGCAGGGAAAGCCGGTGGCATAGAGGGTACAGCCCCGCAGATCCAGCCGTCCGGCCTTGCGGATGGCGGCGACCTCGGCGTGCATGGTGCAATCCTGCGTACCCAGCACTTCGTTATGGGCTACGGCGATGATCTCCCCCGTCGGGTCGGCGATGACCGCGCCGAAGGGGCCGCCCTGCCCGGCGCGCATGCCTTCACGCGCCGCCTCGATGGCGCGCCGCATGCAGGCCTCATGACGGCGGCGTTCCGTATCGTTGTGCATATGTCCTCCTGAAGGCGTACAAAGGCCCTTGGGGCCTGTCCATGCTGCGGCAGGCAGCGGAATGCTCAACAGACAAAAACGCCGGGAAAAGCTGCCCTTTCCCGGCGTGGACGGCGTTTGCCTCAGCCCAGCTTTTTTTGCAGGAGCTCGTTGACCAGCGCCGGATTGGCCTTGCCCTTCGTGGCGCGCATGATCTGCCCCACAAAGAAGCTCATCAGCTTGGTCTTGCCGCCGCGGTAGGCCTCCACCTCGGCGGGATTGTCGGCCAGCACCTTGTCCACCGCGGCTTCCAGCTCCGAGGAGTCCGATATCTGCACAAGGCCCTTGGCCTTCACATAGGCTTCGGGCATCTCGTCGCTGCGCATGAGGTCGGCAAAGATGTCATTGGCGATCTTGGCGCTGATGAGGCCCTTGTCCACGATGTTGACCAGCTCGGCCAGGGCCGCGGGCGTCATGCGGCAATCGGCAAGGCTGCCGCCCCCGGCGTTGAGCTCGCGCAGCAGCGCGCCCAGCATGAAGTTGGCCACCTTGCGCGGTTCGGCCAGACGCGCGGCCTCCTCGAAAAAGTCGGCCATGCTCCGGCTCTGCACCAGCACTTCGGCTTCGGGCAGGGGCAGCCCGGTCATCTCCACGAAGCGGCGCACCCGCGCCTGCGGCAGTTCGGGCAGTTCGGCCTTCCAGCGGGCCATCTCTTCGGCGGAGATGCAGACCGGCAGCAGATCCGGATCGGGGAAGTAGCGGTAGTCGTGGGCCTCTTCCTTGCCACGCATGGAGACGGTCACGTTCTTGACCGCATCATAGAGCCGCGTCTCCTGCACGATCTTTTCCCCATCGGCCAGCGCGTCCTGTTGGCGGCCGATCTCGTAGTCGATGGCGCGCTGGACGTTGCGGAAGGAATTGAGGTTCTTCAGCTCCGTGCGGGTGCCGAAGGTGGGGCAGCCCACGGGCCGGATGGACACGTTGGCGTCGCAGCGGAAACTCCCCTCCTCCATATTGCCGTCGCAGACGCCCAGATACGTCACGATGGCGTAGAGCGCCTTGAGATAGGCCACCGCCTCGGAGGACGAGCGCATGTCCGGCTCGGAGACGATCTCCACCAGCGGGGTGCCCGCACGGTTGAGGTCCACGTAGCTGACGTTCTCCCCCTGGGCGTGGATGTTCTTGCCGGCGTCGTTCTCCATATGGATGCGCGTGATGCCGATGCGTTTTTGCGTGCCGTCCACCTCGACGTCCAGATGACCATGTTCGCAGATGGGCAGGTCGAACTGGGAGATCTGGTAGCCGGAAGGCAGGTCGGGATAAAAATAGTTCTTGCGGGCAAAGACGGAACGGTCGTTGATGACGCAATTGGTGGCCAGACCTACCAGCGTGGCGTAATGGACGGCCTGCCGGTTGACGCGCGGCAGCGCGCCGGGCATGCCGGCGCAGACTTCGCAGACGTTGCTGTTGGACGGCTGCCCGAAGGTGGTGGGGCAGGAACAGAACAGCTTGGACTTGGTGGCAAGCTGCACATGCACTTCAAGACCGATGACGGCTTCATAAGCTGGCATAGGGACTGTACTCCATAAAATGCGGCCGCTGCCGGCCGCGCGTTTAGGCTTGTTGCCGTGAAATCTGCGGGGATATGGCGCGGTTGGGGGGGAAGGGGAACCCCTCCGCCGGCGCTGGAGGGGTTCCCCTTCCCCCCAAGCCCCCCATCCCTTCCCCAGCGCGCTTTTATCGGGAGAAGAGTCAGGAACGCGAAGCGCCCCGCCCCAAAGACAAATGGAGCGCGAACGACTTGCTTATTTTATATATTGAAATTATTTGTAAAACTTGTGTTAACGGGTCCTAAGGCAGAAAGGAGGCCTTCCCCCCCAAAAAAATCCGCTGCTGCCCTACGCCTCATGCCGCCGCGGGTTCAGGGCGGCATCAAAATATTTGCCGACCCCGTACTCGCCGCGCCGCATGAACATGCGCGCTTCGGGGCCGATGATCTGCATCTCCCGGTTTTCGGCCTGCATTTCCAGGGCGATGCGCATCTCCTTGGTGCAGCCTGTGGAATAGGTGGCGTCCTTGCCCGTCCAGGCGGCGGGCATCTTGCGGCCCAGCAGGGCAAAGCTCTCCTCTATGTCCTCCACCGTCTGGAAGCGCCATATGTCGATGCAGCCGCTGCGCTGCACGCGCTCCCACATATACATGAGGTCATCCCCGTCCATGCCGTCCACAAAGTGCTCGGCCGGATTGATGATGAAGGTGTTGTCCATCTGGCGGCGCAATTTGTCAACAAAGGCCCGCGCCAGCTCCACGGCCGTGCGTGTCTGCCCGGGGATGCTGCCGATGATGCAGCTGTAGAACATGACGTTGCGCCCGGCCCGGCGGGCGGCGCGCATGCTGTTGATGATGCTCTCGGCCTGGGCGGCGATGTCCTGCTCGTTGAACTTGTGCGCCTGCGGACTGTGCGGCCGGAAGGCGCTGTGGCGGCCCTGCCCGTCCTGCCAGAAGCAGAGGATGTCCCGCGTGAACTGATGGCTCGTGCCCAGCAGGATGTCCGCCGGGCCGCGTCCCTTGGCCAGGATGAGATCCGCCTCCTTCCAGGCGCGGGAAAAGGTGACGGAGACCCGGTAGAGGTTGAGGGCCTCGCTGGTGCCGTCATGGATGACGGCGAGCCGGTGCGCGCGCAGGTGGCGCAGCAGATCGTTCTTGCCCGCCCGCTCGTCGTGCAGGATGCCCTCCCGCGAGACGAGCTCCCGCAGGCCGGGATCTTCTTCCAGATCGTCCAGCACGGGCGCCATGTCGTAGCAGGCGGACTTGACGGCATAGATGACGCGCATGCCCAGATCCGTGCAGAGCCGGGCAAGGGAAAGGTCAAAGGCGGCGCCGCCCTCCGCGTCGCAAAGAAAAAGGACCGTGCCGCGCCTGCCGGCGGTTTGCAGCAGGATGCGGCAGGCGGTCTCCATCTCCTGATCCGCCTGCGCAAAAAGCTGGAGGAAGCGCTCCACCGGGCTGTCCTCCGTCAGATCCGGCGCATCGCCGGACAGGGCCAGCACCAGCCGTCGCGCCAGCGCATGCCGGGAGAGGCGTTCCCCCTCGGCCCGCAGGCTGCGGCTGCTTTCCCGGCCAAAATCGGGCGGCAGGGCATCCAGCGCTTCCTGCAGGGCATCCAGCCGCAGCAGGCGGCACTGCCGCTCGTGGGCCGCCTGGCGGCGGGCCTTCCACGGGTCGCCCCACGGATCGTCGATGGTCAGCACCTGGGCCGCCATGCGCTTGGCCAGCCGGGTGGGCAAAAGCGTCCCCGCCGCCGTGCCCTGCCGGTAGCGCAGGCGGCAGAATTGCAGCAGCAGACGCCGCGTGTGGGTTGACGGGATCTGCCGCACGAGCTGTTTCGTCTCTTCCCAGATGGCCTCGTACTGCTGCCGCAGCGCCGTTTTGTCGCGGCTCTGGAGCAGGCGGAACACCGCATCCGAGCAGGGAAGATAGACCTGCCCTTCCTCCAGGCAGACCATGAAGGAAAGCTGCTCCGGCCCGGCGATGATGTGGGGGTTCAGGGGGTAGGCGATGTTGTTGTCCACCATGACGCCGTAGATCCAGGCGTCCAGGGCGGCATCGTGCCCGAGACGGATATCCGCGGCCCGTTGGAGGAAGCTGCGACGCATGACGATCCCTAGAGGCTGCGGCCGCCGGTGGCGAAGTTGGTCACAAAGCCCCGCGTGCGCAGACGCTCGAAGAACGGCACCTCCGCCCCCGCGAAGAAGACGGCATCCTCCTTGCCGGTGACTTCCACCGTGTCGCCGATGCAGAGCACGATGCCCTCCTGTCCGTCGATGGTCAGGTAGCTTTCCGTGCTGCCCGGCAGGACATCCAGCGAGAAGAGCGCCTTCCCCGGAAAGATCATGGGCGGGATGGTGTTGAGGAAGGGACAGATGGGCGTGAAGACGATGGACCGCAGCGAAGGATAGAGCAGCGGCCCCCCGGCGGAGACGCTGTAGCCGGAACTGCCGATGGCCGTGGAGAGGATGAGGCCGTCGCTGCGCAGATCGCACATATGTTCGTCATCCACATAGATGCCCAGACTGACCAGCCGGGACATGGAGGAGCGCCCCAGCACCACGTCGTTGACCGCATGGCCGCGCGCGGCCTCCCGGCCGTCGCGGATGAGCCGCCAGGCAAGCGCCGAGGCCGGCCGCAGGGGCATCTCCCCGGCCAGACAGGCGGCAAGACAGGGCTCCCACTGGTCGGGCTGCACCTCCGCCAGGAAGCCGACCCGCCCGAAGTTGATGCCGAGCAGCGGCACCTTGCTGCCCACCATGCGGCGCGCCACGCCGAGCATGGTGCCGTCCCCGCCGAGGACGACCACGAGGGCAAGTTCCGGATCGGCGTAGGCCGGGGAACCGATGCCGGCCCGGCATTCGCTGACGCGGCAGTCTCGCTGCCGCAGCCATTGCGCAATGTCTCCGGCAAGGGCCGCGGCTTCGTCGCTGTTGGCCTTGACGACAAGAAGGATGTGCTTGCTGGCGCTTTCGTGCATTGGCGCATCTTATGTCAAGCCCGGCATGACTGCAAGTCTGTCCCGCTTTTTTTCGCGACTTGTCAGACCGCGGGCTTTGCCGTACAAGACGGACATGATTTCCCTGCACGCCGCGCGGGTCGCCGCGACGCCCCTTGAGCTCATGGAACGCCATATGGAGGAAGGGGCGCGGCTGCGCCGTCTTTTTTTTCAGGAGGCCGGGCCTCTCGTGCAACAGGCGGCCCACAACATGGCCGTGGGCCTTGCCGCGGGCGGCAGGCTGCTGCTCTGCGGCGGCGCGGGCGGCGGTGCGCTCATGGCCCGCCGGATGTATGACCTGCTGACCGGCCGTTTCCAGCTGGATCGTCCCGCCCTGCCCGCCATCCTCCTGCCGGAGGACGGCGCTCCGTCGGAAGGCGGCCAGGCGGGGCCTGCCCGGCAGATCGAGGCGCTGGGCGCGGCAGGGGACATGTTGCTGCTCTTTTCTCCTTCCGAGCCCTGCCCCGCCCTCCTTGCGGCAGCCGGGACGGCCCGGCGGCGGGACATGGGCGTGACGGCCTTCACCGGCGAGCGTGACGGCGGCCTCGGCGCGCACAGCCACATCCTGCTGCGCGTGCCGCATGCGCAGTTGCCGCTGGTACAGGAGATCCACATGGCTGCCGGACATCTCGTCTGCCGGCTCATTGACCACTATCTGTTTGAAAATCCGGCGGCCCTGCACGCGGCGGCCGCCACAGCATGAGGTCCGTATGCCCATTTACGAATATGCCTGCGACAAATGCGGCAAGGAATTCGAAGAACTGGTTTTTGACGACAGCACCCCGCCCTGCCCTCACTGCGGCTCCACGCAGACGCACAAGCTCATGTCCTGCTGCTGCGTGCACGGGACCGGCCAGGGCGGCGACGGCGGCTCCTGCGCCACTTCCGGCGGCGGAGGCGGCTGTGCCGGATGCTCCGGCGGCAACTGCGCAAGCTGCGGACATTAGGAGAGACGCATGGCAGCACTGACCATCGCGACCCGCGGCAGCCGGCTGGCCCTCTGGCAGGCCGAACATGTGAAAAACCGTCTCATGGCCCTTGAACCGAGGCTGGATATCGAGCTTGCCGTCATCAAGACCCGCGGCGACATCATCCTCGATGTGCCGCTGGCGCAGGTGGGCGGCAAGGGGCTTTTCGTCAAGGAGATCGAGGAGGCCCTGCTGGACGGCCGCGCTGCGCTGGCCGTGCACAGCATCAAGGACGTGCCCATGCAGCTCCCCGACGGTCTGACCCTGGGCTGCGTGCCCGAGCGGGAAGTCTGCACGGACTGCCTCTTGTCGTTCCGCTATGCGGGGCTGGACGATCTGCCGCACGGCGCCTGCGTGGGCACGAGCAGCCTGCGCCGTCAGGCCCAGTTGCTGGGCCTGCGCCCTGACCTGAAGATCGTCTCCCTGCGCGGCAATGTGGACACCCGCCTGAAAAAGCTGGAGAACGGCGACTATGACGCCATCGTGCTGGCCTCCGCCGGCATGCGGCGGCTGGAGCTCGTGACGCCGTACATGCAGCCGCTGCCCCCGGACCGTTTCGTGCCGGCCGTGGGTCAGGGCGCGCTGGGGATAGAGTGCCGCGCCGACGATACGGCCACGCTGGAGCTGCTGGCCCGCCTCGAGCACACGCCCACCCGCATCTGCGTGGAGGCCGAACGCGGCTTCCTTGCCGGGCTGGACGGCGGTTGTCAGGTGCCCATCGGCGCACATGCCGAGATGACGGACGACACGCATTTCACTCTCGAAGGCCTTGTGGGCGAGGTGGACGGCAGCCGCATCCTCCGCGCCCGGCGCGACGGTCAGGCCGGGGATGCCCGGCAGACCGGTCTTGATCTGGCGAACAGCCTGCTGGATCAGGGCGCCCGTGAGATCCTTGAACGACTTTACAGCAACAGGTAGACGCCATGCCGCCCGTAACGCCCCTGCCCGCTTCCCGTCTGCACGCCATCATGGATCCCGCCCGCATCCCGTGGGAGGACAGCAGCTGCATCCCCCGTCCGCGCAACGGCGCGGGCAGCCGCAGCGCCTTCCAGCCCAGGTTCCTGCAGGCGATGGATCTGGCTCTGGCCATCCAGACGCCCGGTTACAACATCTATGTATCGGGTGAGAGCAATCTGGGGCGTACCTACACCCTGCTCGCCTACCTTGAGCCGCAGGCCCGCAAGGCGGCCCTGCCGCCCGACCTCGTCTACGTCAACAACTTTGCCGATCCGGACAGCCCCATCCTGCTCTCCCTGCCCGCCGGGCAGGGGCGCAAGCTCAAGGAAAGCCTGTCCGCCGCGGTGGAGGCCATCAGCCGCGAGCTGCCGCGCCGCTTCGAAGGCAATACCTTCATGCGGCAGCGCGCCAAGCTCATGGACAAGTTCCAGCAGGCGCGCAACAGTCTGCTCAGCAAGATGAACAGCGTGGCGGCGCACAAGGGCTTCAATCTGGACATGGACGAGGGCGGCAGCCTGACGCTCTACCCCCTGCTCAAGGGCAAGCGCCTCAGCGACGAGGAATACGAGAGCCTGGACAATGCGGTGCGCACCAAGCTCAAGCGGCGCGGGGAAACGCTGGTGCAGACCATGGCCGGCTTCATGCGGGAGCTGAGCAAGGCCGAGGAATCCTTCCACGACGACGAGCGGGACCTTGAGCGCAAGGTCATGGAGCAGGTGCTCGATGCGGAGCTTGCCCCGGTGTGCCGCCGTCTGCTCAAGGCCTGCGCCTGCGAGGGGCTGGAAAGCTACTTCACGGCCCTGCGCGAGGACATGCTCAAGAATACCGATCTCTTCCTGCCGCGCGAGACGCCGGCCGGCGCGCCGGGCAGCGGGGAAGCGCCGCATCCGTCGCAGAACCTGCCCCCTGATCCCGGCCTCTACCGCTACGGGGTCAACCTCTTTGTGGACAACGGGGACGGCAACGGCGCGCCCATCGTGGTGGACGACCACCCGACCTCGGTCAACCTGCTGGGTTGTATCGAGCGCGAGTCCGAAATGGGCGCGCTGGTGACGGACTTCACCCTCATCAAGGCCGGCAGCCTGCACAAGGCCAACGGCGGTTTCCTCGTGCTCCGCATCGAGGACGTCCTCCAGCATCCGGGCGCGTGGGAAGGTCTCATGCGCGCCCTGCGGTCCAGCCAGGCCCGCATCGAGGACGGGGGCGACATGCCGGATACGGCCATCCGCACCAAGGGGATCACCCCCCAGCCGCTGCCGCTCCACCTCAAGGTGGTGCTCATCGGGGACGAGGGCCTGTACGAGACCCTGCTGGAGAATGACGAGCGCTTCGCCAAGCTTTTCCGCATCAAGGCCCAGATGGCCGACATCATGGAACGTTCGGCGGCGGGGATACGCTTCTACCTCTCCACCATCGCGCGTATCGCCGAGGAGGCCGGCCTGCCGCCCTTCGACCGCAGCGCGCTGGCCTGGCTGGTGGATCTGGGCTCGCACCTCTGCGAGGATCAGCGCCGGCTTTCGCTCAAGTTCCCGCTCTTGCGGGAGCAGATGATCGAGGCCGCCGCCCTGGCCCGCATGGAAGGCAAGGACAAGGTGAGCGGAGAGATCCTTGAACGTGCCTACGCCGCGCGCACCTACCGGGTCAATCTGGTGGAAGACATCTTCATGGAGGAATACGACCGCGAGATGATCAAGGTCTGTACCTCCGGTTCGGCCATCGGGCAGGTCAACGGGCTTTCGGTCACCCTGCACGGGGATTTCGAGTTCGGCCTGCCGCACCGCATCTCCTGTACGGTGGGCGTGGGGCATGAAGGCATCATCGACCTGGAACGCGAAGCCGAGCTCGGCGGGCCCATCCATACCAAGGCCATGATGATCCTCAAAAGCTTTTTGACGGACATGTTCGCCCGCAAGAAGCCGCTGGTGCTTTCCGGCTCGCTCTATTTCGAGCAGAGTTATGCGGGCATCGAGGGCGACTCGGCCTCCGGCGCGGAGCTCATCGCCCTGCTCTCCGCGCTGGCCGACGTGCCGGTGCGGCTGGATCTGGCCATGACCGGCGCGGTGAGCCATTCCGGCCAGATCCTCGCCGTGGGCGGCGTGACGCGCAAGATCGAAGGCTTTTACAAGGTCTGCGCGCGGCACGGCCTCACGGGCACGCAGGGGGTCATCATCCCGCAGGACAATGTGGATCACCTCATGCTTTCGCCCGAAGTGCTGGAAGCCGTCGAAAACGGCCGCTTCGCCATCTACCCGGTGCGGCGTATCGACGAGGCCCTGACCCTGCTGACCGGCATGCCCTGCGGCAAGCGGCGCAAGAACGCGACCTTCACCCCCGGCAGCCTGTACGCTCTGGTGGACAATCGCCTGGAGCAGCTGGGGGACTACGCGCAAAACGCCTTCCGCCGCAGCCGGAAAAACAGCTGAGACGGGAACGCAAGGCCGCAGCGGGCTTGACTTTATGACATTGATTGCGTAAACAGTCAGGTCGGAGACCTTCCCCCTCAACCTCAACAGGTGCAGTCCCGACGATGGCGAGCAAAAACAAGAAAGAAGCCTTGCTTCAGGCGGCCAAGGAACTTTTTGGCGAGTGCGGTTATGTGGAGACGACCTTCAAGAAAATCTCCGACCGCGCCGGGGTGGCCCTCGGCCTGCTGACGCACCATTACGGCAACAAGGAAAAGCTCTTTCTCGCTTCCGGCCTTGACGTCCTGGAAAATTTTCTGGTCGTGCTGCGCGAGTCCAGCATGGAGGCGCATAACGGCTTCGAAGCCGTCATGTGTTTCTGCAAGGCCTATCTCGACTTTTCCGTGGACAAGAATTCCAACTGGCTGGTGCTGGTGCGATGTTCGCCGTACAGCGACATGAAGACCAAGACGGACCGCGACCTCATGGATTCCATGTTCTCGCAGGTGCATTCCGAGCTGGAAGGGCTCATCACCCGCGGCATCTCCGACGGCAGCATCGCCAAGGTGGAGCCCAAGGGCACGGCGCAGGTCATCATTTCGCTCATGGTGGGCGCCAATCGAACACGAGTGCTCACCCCTTACGCCCAGCCGGATCTGTACGAACAGGTGCTGGCCTTTGTTGCCAGAGCCGTAAAAGCCTGATAGTTCAAAGAAACGCCGACTTCGGTCGGCGTTTCTTTGTTTCCGCTCCCTGCGTGGCTGGGGAGAGACTGCCCCGTGGAGCGTATCGGGAGATGCCTTTTTTACAGCGCATAGAGCGTTTTGCCTTTGAAAAAGGGAAAACACGAGACGGCGGCAGTGCCCCGTCCGGCCGAAAGTGAGCGGAAAATGTTCTAAAGGCGGTACGGGGCCTGCGCGCCGGTACCGGCATATGACACGCTCTTTGCCCGCCGCATCACTTTGTCCACAGAGGTCATCATGAATGCAGAACCCCTTTCCTTCTTCGCCGTGTTCCAGCAGGCGGACGCCGCCGTCCAGCTCGCGGTGGCGTCCCTGCTCTTCTCCCTGCTCTTCTCCCTCTGGGGACTGCTGCGCCTGAAGCTGCGCAAAAGGAAGGGATGCTGATGCAGACGGTGATGAATGTCCTGATCTGGGTCGGTTACATCGGCCTGTTCGTCTACCTTGCCCGCAAGGGGGAGGGCCATGATGCCATGCACACCGGCAAGATCAATTTTGCCGTGCAGGCGCTGGCCTACGTGGCGACGTACATCTCCGCCGTGGCGCTGGTGGGCTTCGGGGGGCTCTCCTATGCCTACGGTCTGCAGATGCTGCTGGTGGCCGCGGGCAACGTCTGGCTCGGCACCTGGATCGTCTACCGCTTCCTGGCCTGGCCCACCCGCCTCTGTCAGCGTAATCTCAATGCCCGTACGCCGTCGCAGCTGCTGGCCCGCGGGCATCGTTCCCCGGCGCTGGGGAAGTTCCTCGCTCTGCTTTTCGCCGTCTTTCTGGGCGTCTACGCCTCGGCGGTCATCAAGGGGGCGGCCCTGCTGCTGGCCCAGACCCTGCCGCTGCCGGTCTGGCTGCTCATCTGGCTGGTGGCCTTGCTGGTGGCCTTTGCCGTCTATGTCGGGGGATTGCGCGGCGTCCTGTACACCGAGGCCATGCAGGGCTTCATCATGCTGGTGGGCATCTGCATGCTGGTCATGGCGGTGTTCAAGCAAGTCGGCGGGCCTGTGGCCGGTATGGCCGCATTGCAGGAGCTCCCGCCGACCAGTCTGGCCAATGAGGGTTTTCTCGCGCTTTCCGCCGGTCAGCAGGGTTGGTTCATCATTTCGCTGGTCATCGTCACCTCCATCGCCGTCTGGGCGCAGCCGCAGATGATCCAGCGGCATTTTGCCCTCACCTCGGCCCGGCAGGTGGACAGCATCACCCCGCTGGCCATGCTGGTGCTTACCGTGCTCGTTGGGGGGGCGTATTTCGTGGCCGCGCTGGCGCGCCTCATCCTGCCGGAAAGCGTGCCGCCGGATGACGTGATGCCCATGCTCGTCCGGCAGCTCCTGCCGGAGGCTGGCCTCCAGATCTTCGTGCTCGCCATCGCATCGGCCTCCCTTTCCACGGCCACGGCCATCTATCACATCGCCGTGTCCGCCATCGCCGAGGACCTGCCGGGGCGCAAGGCCTCCCGTCCGGCCTGGCTGGCGGGCATCATCTTCTGCGTGCTGCTCAGCGGCGGCTGCGCCCAGATCAAGGGCCAGCTCATCGCCCTGCTCTGCACGACCAGCTGGAGCATCGTCGGCGCGACCGTGCTGGTGGCCTACGTGGCGCTGGTGCGCTTCGGCAAGCGCAGCAGTCTGGCCGCCTGGCTGAGCTGCGCCTGCGGCTTCACGGCCTGCCTGGCCTGGTACCTGCTCAGCCACGAGGGCTTTTCCGCCTTCGTCTACTCGCTTGCCTCGCCGGAGGCCTCCGTCAGCAGCGTGACGCCTGTCCTTACCGTGCTGCTGGGCGAGAATGCCGCCCGCATTCCGCCCTTTTTCGTGGGCTTCGGCTGCTCGCTGGCGGGCTGGTTCGCAGGCTGGGCCTGCGACGCTACCGGCCGCAAGCACTCCAATTTTTGGCCAACTCATCAAATTTAATGGATTTTTTGAAAGATAAATTTTTTTTGATTTTTTTGTTGACAGAACCGAGGTTTATGCGTAGATTCTCTTTCTGTCGAGCGTCCCCATCGTCTAGCCGGCCCAGGACAACGGCCTTTCACGCCGTCGACAGGGGTTCAAATCCCCTTGGGGACGCCAAAGAAATCAAGCCCTTACGAGAAATCGTAAGGGCTTTTTCGTTGTGGGGCAAATCTGCCCCACCAGATGCCCCACAGATTTTGAAAAATTGTTTTTGCCAGAGTCCGGGGGACTGGTCGGCTTTCACCTGAGAACGTACAGTTTTGCTGCGTAGCTATTCTTATAGAGCATTTTCAGTTTGAAACGCTGCGCGTTTCAAACCATACGGCCTGTCGTTTCGCGGAAAAACCGCGCTTTTTCCGCTCACTTTGGGCCGGGCGGCGCTGTGCTGCCGCCTCGCGTTTCACCTTTTTCAAAGGTGAAACGCTCTATTGTTACGGCCTGCGCTGCGCTCCGGAAAATTCTCCTGAAAACACCTCAGAAAAGGCGGAAAGAATACAAGCGTCGGGCATGGTGGCGTACCATGTCCGACGCTTTTCATGGGGCCGGGGATTGCTCCCCGGATGTGACGCGATGCCCACTGACACCCAGACCGGCAGACGGTTGCTTCAATGGGGCCGGGGATCGCTCCCTGGATGTGACGTGCCGCATTGCCGTGCAGACAATTTCCAAGTCGCTTCAATGGGGCCGGGGATCGCTCCCCGGATGTGACGCCTGAGGTGTCGTGGATCAGGCGCAGGGGCATGCTTCAATGGGGCCGGGGATTGCTCCCCGGATATGACATGGCCTTGCGTGCCAGGTCGGCATCCATGTTACGGCTTCAATGGGGCCGGGGATTGCTCCCCGGATATGACACTTGCCGCCGAGGCTGACATGGACGCTCAAAGCGCTTCAATGGGGCCGGGGATTGCTCCCCGGATGTGACCCGTGATCGTCTCCATCCAGTATCAGCGCGGCGTGCTTCAATGGGGCCGGGAATTGCTCCACGGATGTGACTGTCATCTCCTTTTAGCAAGGTCCGGCGCGGCCTGTAAAGGCATGGATCGAGCACCTGCCGTCACTCCTCTGGCCAAGGGGCTGCCCCGCCTGTCGCTGCGCAGAAAACACCTGTCGTTTCAGGCTGCTTGCCTCTTCGATAACCTCAGGCTATATTGGCGTATGCTTCAGGTCCTCGCGTGGGGCCTGACGGCCTGATCCTATTCCGGCAAAAGGAGGCTGCGTGTCTTCCCTGTCCGACTGGTACGCGGCGGCGCTCGGCGTGCCGCCCTATCCCTATCAGCAGCGTCTGGCTGCCGAAGACTGGCCCGATGTGCTGAAGATCCCCACCGGCCTCGGCAAGACCGCCGCCATCCTGCTGGCATGGCTGTACAAGCGCCATCGCCACGATGCCCATACGCCCCGGCGTCTGGTCTGGTGCCTGCCCATGCGCGTGCTGGTGGAGCAGACCGCCCGGCTGGCCCGCCAATGGGGAGAACGCCTTGCCGCGGCGGGGCTGCTGTCCCGCGCGCCCGCGGTGCATGTGCTCATGGGCGGCGATGTGGCGCAGGACTGGGACACGCGCCCGGAAGACGAGGCCGTGCTGATCGGCACGCAGGATCAGCTCCTCTCCCGCGCCCTCAATCGCGGCTATGCCATGAGCCGCTTTCGCTGGCCGCTGGACTTTGCCCTGCTGCACAATGACGCCTTCTGGATCTTTGACGAAGTGCAGCTCATGGGGGCGGGCCTGCCCACCTCCACCCAATTGGAAGCCTTTCGGCGGCGTTTCGCCTGCGCCGTGCCCTGCCGTTCCCTGTGGTGCAGCGCGACGCTGCATCCGCAGTGGCTGGCCAGCGTGGACTT
The DNA here is from genome assembly GCA_019118745.1 of Candidatus Desulfovibrio gallistercoris. Classification (GTDB taxonomy): domain Bacteria; phylum Desulfobacterota; class Desulfovibrionia; order Desulfovibrionales; family Desulfovibrionaceae; genus Desulfovibrio; species Desulfovibrio gallistercoris. The sequence goes on from DWYJ01000077.1 coordinate 14,309, forward strand.
TGCCGCGCAGTGTCCCGCTCCGCGCCTTGCGGCGCTTCAGGAAGACGATACGGCCTTTCCGCAGGTGCGGCAGCGCATCCACGCAAGCAAGCAGGTGCTTCCGCTTGCCGGGGCGGACAACAGTAAACAGCTGGCGGATGCCGTGCTGGCGGAGCACCGTCCGGGAACGCTGACCCTCGTCATCCGCAACCGGGTCAGGGACGCCGTGGAGCTGTTCGAGACGCTGCGCAAAAGGGAGGACACGCCGCCGCTCTGTCTGCTGCATTCCCGCTTTCGCCCCGCCGACAGGGCCGCCGTCCTGCAGGCGGCCCTGGCAGCCCCGGACGCGGAAGGCCGCATCGTCGTCACAACGCAGGTCGTGGAAGCGGGCGTGGATATTTCCGCCGCCACGCTTGTTACGGATGTGGCGCCGTGGGCGTCGCTGGTGCAGCGCTTCGGGCGCTGCAACCGGGCCGGGGAACGCAAGGATGCCCGCATCTTCTGGCTGGACAAACGCATCGACAGGGAACAGGACGCCCGGCCGTATGCGCTTGCGGAACTGCACACGGCCCGAACGATGCTGACTGCGCTGGCAGACGCCGCACCGTCCCGCCTGCCGGACACGGACGCAGCGACGGCCGCCCATGCCGTCCTGCGCGCGCCCGATCTGCTCGATCTCTTTGATGCCACGCCCGATCTTGCCGGGGCGGATATCGACGTTTCCCGCTTCATCCGGGAAAGTGACGACACCGACGTGCAGGCATTCTGGCGCAACTGGCCGGGCGATGCGCCGCCGTCGGATATGTCCGGCCCGGCCCGCGAGGAATTGTGTTCCGTGCCGCTGGGCGACATGCGGTCCTTTTGCCGGAAACGCGACTGCCGGGGCTGGGTCTGGGATACGCTGGACGGCGCATGGCGCAAGGCGGAACGGCTGCATCCCGGCATGGTCCTGCTGTTCAGGGACGCGGACGGCGGCTACAGCCCCCTTGCGGGCTGGAAAGCCGATTCCCAAGCGCGTGTTCCCGTCATTCCTCCACAAGAAGAACGGGCCGCCTCCGTTGCCCTTCCGGCGTTGGACGGCGACCCGCTGAGCCATGCGGCACGGCAGAGTCTGCGGGAACATGGGGAGCGCACTACGGCCGCGTTGCGGGAACTGCTTGCGGCGCTGGGCGATCCCGTTCCGCCATCCTGTCTGCCGTCGCTGCACACGGCGGCGCGGCGGCACGACTGGGGCAAGGCGCACCCCGTCTTTCAGGCGGCCTGTATGCCTGACGACACCTCGGATATCTGGGCAAAGGCCCCGATGATGCGGCCGTATGACCGCCCCGGCTTCCGGCATGAGCTGGCCTCGGCGCTGGCCCTGCTGCAGACGGGGCATGATGATCTTGCCGTCTACCTGGCGACGGCGCATCACGGCAAGATCCGTCTTTCCCTGCGCGCCCTTCCCAATGAAAGCGCGCCGCCGGAGGGCATACGCTTTGCGCGCGGCATCCTGGATGGCGACAGACTGCCGCCCGTGGACGATATGCCCGAGGTGATCCTGTCGCTGGCCTGCATGGAACTGGGCGATTCCGACGAGGGGGCCAGCTGGGCCGAACGCATGGGCGGCCTGCTGGAAACATGGGGCCCTTTCCGTCTGGCCTTCTGGGAAGCGCTCGTGCGCCTTGCCGACTGGCGGGCCAGCGCGGAGGAGGTCTAGCACATGCCTGATATCCTGCTCGAAGGCTGCACCTCGCGCCCGCTGGCCTCCTGTCTCAAGGCGCTGGGCATCCTGCGTCTTGTGGGCGAACAGCAGGACGCGCAGGTGCGCGGCGCATGGCGGAACGGCTGTTTCGTGCTGTCATCGTCGCTGGACAGGGAGGCCCTGTGCGATTTTTTTCTGCATGTCTGGCAGCCCACGCCGCTGGTCTCGCCGTGGAACGGCGGCAGCGGCTTTTATCCCGGAGACAATACGGAGGGCATCGACGCCATAACGCAATCGACGGATCCCCGTCTGGCTGGTTATCGCGCCGTCATCGCCCGGATTCGGGACTGGCCGGAATTCCGTATGCTGGCCTCGCTTCCTGCGGGACAGGCCCGGAAACAGCGGGATAGCGTCCGCGAAGAAGGCAAGAATATTTTTTTGCAGCGTTGTCGTGCGGAACTGCCGGAAGTTTGCCTGCCGTGGCTGGACGCGGCGTTTATCCTGCGTGACGACAAGGCGGTCTTTGCGCCCCTGCTGGGAACAGGCGGCAATGAAGGGCGGCTGGAATACGCCAATAACTTCATGCAGCATGTAAGCGCGGTCTTTTCTTCCCTGGATTCGCCGCAGGCTCGCGGCTGGCTGGAGTCCGCCCTGTTTGCCGTGCCGACTCCCGGATTGCCCAAGGTTGCCGCCGGGCAGCTCGATCCCGGCAGTGCCGGAGGATGCAATCAGAGCGCAGGCTTTGCGCTCGACAAGGCCGCCCCGGTCAATCCGTGGAATTTTCTTCTCATGCTTGAGGGCTCGCTGCTGTTTGCCGGAACGCTGGCGCGTCGTTCGCCGGAAGACCCGGCGCGGGTCTCCTTTCCCTTCTGTGTCGGGAGAGTGGCTGCGGGCTTTGCCTCCTCTTCCCTGCGCGACAACGGACGCGGCGAACTCTGGTTCCCGCTCTGGTCGCGTCCCGCGTCGCTGCGCGAGGTGCGCCGTCTGCTGGGCGAAGGGCGCGCCACGCTGGGCCGCCGACAAGCCAGTGACGGTCTGGATTTTACCCGCGCCATTGCTTCGCTGGGCGTGGAGCGCGGCATCGACAGTTTTGAACGCTACAGTTTCCTTGAGCGGCGCGGTCAAAGCTATGTCGCCCTGCCCTCGGGGAATCTTTCCGTGCGCTATGAGCCCCGCGTGGCCCTGCTGGACCCTGTGGCGCGCTGGCTGGAGCAACGCTGCCGTAAAACGGAAGAACCGGCAACGCTGACCTCGTCGCGGCGGCGTCTTGCCGCGGCTGTTTTTGCCTGCGCGCGCACGCCGGATGCCCGTCATTTTCAGGAGGTCAGCCGCGCACTTGCCCATATGGATGCTCTGCCGACCCTGCCCGCCCTACTGCGCGTTCCCTGTCCCGGCCTTGCGGCGGATTGGATCCCGGCCTGTGATGACGGCGGGCCGGAAGTTCGTCTTGCCGCCGCGCTGGCTTCCCTCGGCGGCGCGGGCAAGCTGGGGGCGCTGCGCGCGCAGCTTGCCCCGGTCTCTCCTGCCGCTCCCTTTCGCTGGGAAAAGGATTCGGAGCAGTTTACGGCGTGGCGCGGCGCGACGCTGGAAGGCATCGGCAATCTTTTTTTGCGGCGTCTGCTGCTGGCGCAGCGTTACGGCGTCACTCCCCTGCGCGCCGGCATACGGCTCCAGCCTGCCGATCTCCTGCCGTTGCTTCAGGAAACGCTGGACATGGCGTTGCTGCAAGACCTGCTGCGGGCCTTCTCGCTGATACGCTGGCCGAAAACCATGCAGCCCCTCTGGCCGCAGCCTCTGCAAGCGCAGCGTTTGCCCCATGCGCTTACGCTGCTGCAACTGCTGTACACACCTTTGCCGACCGACTGCGAGCTGGACAGGGAACGTCTGTGCCCGGATCTGCGCATCGTCCGTCTTGTACAGGCGCAGCGTCTTGAAGAAGCCTGCACGCTGGCCGCTCAGCGTCTGCGCGTTGCCGGGGGCGGCGCGTTCTATCTTCCGGCATCCTTTGTCGAAAGCGTGCGCGGCCTGTCGCCCGCCGCTGTTCTGGCCTGTCTTGCCGTGCCGGTCTCGCCGCACGCCCTGTTGCGCCAATGTCATCAGTCATCCTGCTGAAAGGAGTTTTCATGTTGCTGGATACTTGCACTGCCGACCGTGTACTGATGGAAGCCGACCTCGTCCCCATGCAGGGACAACGCTTTCAGCCGACGGGCTTTGCCGATCTGGGGGCCGCCGTGTATACCCTGCCCGACGGGAAGCGGATGCTGCTGGTGGAATCGGCGCAATCCATGGCAAACCGGCTGGAACAGACCATCCTGACGCCGGAGGGGACGCTCATTCCCGAACTTGAGGGGCTTTCCTGCGTTACGGCCTTGCTGCATGGTAAGGACAGGGAAGATATCTTCACCAGTACTTTACTGGAGGCGCACCGTCTAGCCTCGCCCTTCATCATTGCCGACAAGACGTTTCAGCAGCAATTCTGCACCGACGCGGCGTATGATGAAAAATCGCCTCTGGACTGGAAACGCATCCATGCCGCCATTTTCAAATATGACGTCAACTCCCTTTTGCATGGCGTTTTTCTGTCCATCGTCAAGGGGGGCCGTATCAAGGTCCCGCGTCTCATTTCCGCATTCATCGAAGCCGAAAACGTGCGGGAAGCCGTTTCCGGCGGCGTCAAGAATTCCTTTGATCCCTCCGGCGCTGTTCGCCATGTGGACTATGACAAGGATGTTTACAGCAACGTGCCCTATCAGCGCACCGAATACACGGCGGAGCGCATCACCGCCTATTTCAATCTGGATGTGAGCGGCATCCGGGCGCTGGGCCTGCCCGCACAGGCGCAGGAGCTGCTGTTCTGTCTGGCCCTGTACAAGGTGCGCCGTCTGCTGGACGGCGGGCTGCGTCTGCGCACGGCCTGCGATCTCCGGCAGACAGGAGATTTGCGTCTGTCCGGACTTGAGGCGCTTCCCGATGCGGCGGCCCTGCTTGCCGCGCTGCAACAGAGCATCAGGGAGTGCGCGCCCCTCTTTGCTCAGCCCCCTGTAACGACGCTGCATGTGGACGTGACGGAAAAGAAAGGCAAGAAAAAGGACGACGCTGACGATGCGTCAGAGGAAGAGGACGCCTGATGCCGGTTCTTGAAATTTCCTTTCTGGCCGGGCGCTATCATGCGACAGCCTGGGGGCGCAACGTCAACGAAGGGGAACCGGAATGGCCGCCGTCTCCCTTTCGTCTGGCGCGGGCGCTTATGGACGTGCGGTGTCGCCGTCATGCCGATATTGACGACGACAGCCTTGAACGCGCGCTTTTGCTGCTGACGGGAACGCCCCGTTTCAGCCTGCCGCCCGTACGCAGGATGGCCCTCAAGTATTATCTGGATCAGGGCAAAACGGACGGCAAGAAACAGGCGGTACTCGATGCCTTCGTCTGTATGCCGAAGGGGGCGGCTCTTTATATGGAATTGCCGCAGGACGCCCCGACGGACGCCCTGCACGTTCTGGAAACGCTGGTGGCGTCCCTGCCGTATCTGGGACGTGCCGAGTCGCGGACAGCGGCACGCCTGCGCGCAGAGCTGCCGCCGCAGCGGCGCTGGAACTGTCGCCTTGCCGCAGCTCAAACCGCCGATCCGGACAATCAGACAGAGGTGCACACGCTGCTGTCGCCCACGGCCTATGCCGATCTGCCCTGCCTGCCCATGACGGGGAAGGGGAAGAAAAAACGTGCCTGTTCCTGGCTGGAAGCGCTGGCCCTGACAACGGAAACTCTGCGCGCTGACGGCTGGAATCGCCACCCCCTTCTGGGGCGCAGCGTCTATATTTCAGAAGACGACGAAAGCCCGTCCCGCCGCCCGTCGCCTTCGGCAGACGCCGGGCCCTGCTGCGTCACTTATGCCATACGTTCCACTCCGCTGCCGTCCGTCACGCAGACGTTGCCGTTGGCCGAGCGGGTGCGCATCGGCCTCATGAGCCGGCACAAACGCTGTTGCGGCGGCGACGAGAGCCGAATTTCCCCCTTGTTCAGCGGTAAGGATACGTTGGGACGTCCCCTGCGCGGGCACAGACATGCGTTTTACTGGCCGTGCGATACGGACGGCGACGGGCGGCTTGATCATGTGCGCGTTCTGCTGCCGGGCGGCCTGACACGAGAGGAAAGACAATCGCTGGAGGGATTGCGCCATATCTGGACGCAAGGCGCGGAACTGGCGGAGCTGATCTTTCTGCACTGCCTACCGCAGGCGTCCTTTGCCGTTGCCCGAACGGTCGTCAGCACCACGCCCGTTGTCCTTGCCCGGCACTACAAGCCACGACAGGGAAGCTTCCGGCAATGGCTGGAAGCGGAAATACGGCGCTGCTGCGCGGAGCAGGGGCTGCCGGAACCGCTTTCCGTGGAGCCTTTGCCCTGTCTGCCCGTGCGGGACGGCGCGCCGTTGCCGTGGAACAGCTTCATCAGACAGCGCAAGGGACAGCCGCCCCGGCACGGCTACGGCTTCCGCCTGCACTTTGCAACGCCCGTGCCGGTTCCCTTTGCGATCGGCAGCCTCGCCCACTTCGGCCTGGGCCTTTTTGTGGCAGAACGGCCGGAGGCGTAATCTCCCGCGTTATTTTTTTCTCTGTAGTTTTGTCCCAGATGGTCAATAAAAAAGCCTCCAGTCTCACGTTCCATAATCTCTGAAAAGTAATGTGCTATCCTAAAATGTACTGCCCACTCCATACTTCCCTGACGTCCAAGCAAATGAGAAAAATTTTATAAAATTTTCAAGAGTTTTTCACATGTCTACCGTAGCACATAGTCACCTCAATTATTATATAATTTAACATGACATCCCCTTTAAGAGATGTTTTACTATCTGTAGCCAATAATATTTTCAAATAAAGTATAAAAAAATACATCTTGACTAAAGACTGTTGCCGAAATAGCAACAGTGATCACTACAGAAAGTCCTCTCCTCAGTCTATGCTTGCGCTACAATCCGACCGGTAGCGGCGGTGACAGTTTGCGACTTGAAGTTTTATAAACAGCAAGCTGTCCTGCTGGTGTGGGATGCTGCGACAACCACCCTCCAAAAATCGTTATACTGCAGTGAAAAGATGCATTCTATATTTATACAAAAAAACATTTTTACTATTTTAATATTAAAAAATATGTCTATGTTCATCAAAAAAATATCAGTAGCTGTTGAATATATTTTTTTGCAATTCCTACACGGGTAAGCTTGGAAATCATAATGCGCGGTCCTTTTTTGGGGAGTGCGCTGCTCTCTTTTTTATGAGCACGTCTTTTTTTGCGTCATCTTTTGGCGCTCTTGGGCATTCAAAGAACATATAGGGGGAGCCTGCCCGTAAAATACCATTGTGTATTTACACATTTTATAGTACTTTAGATAAAAATTATTCGGAGGGGTGCTGTGGAAGGAAAGCTCGTGCTGAACCTGGACAAGGTGCGTCAGGGTATAGCGGTCAACGAAGGTGAGCTGCTGCACAAAACGCAGATGAAGCTGCTGCTGGCCAAAATCAAACAAATCATGGCATCTGTCGCCGATTTTCGCCGGCAGTTCGAAGGCGGCCAGCGGCCGTCCGCCATTTCGCACCGGCGGCATCACGACGCCATCCTTCTCAGCGGTGCGCGCGGCACGGGCAAAACGACGTTCCTGCTTTCCGCTCTGCACAAGCTGCAGGCGGAACAGGTGGACGGCAAGTACGCCTTCTGCGTGTTTGAGCCAGTGGATCCGACGCTCTTTGGCTGCAACGAGCATATTTTGTTGACCCTGCTCAGCATGATCGCGGAGAAGGTCCGCCGCGGCCGCGACCTTTGTGAAACCTCAAGCTATGGGCATGCAGGCAGCTCGGCGGATTGGGAAAACTGGGAACGGCAACTGAAGGAACTGGCCAAGGGCCTGCGGACCGTGGGCGAGCAGCGCGAAGACATCGGCAGCGAACCGTCAGCCCGGAAAGACGTCTGGGATGATGCGGAGTACCTGCTTGAACAGGGCATGGACAGTGCCCGTTCCTCCTACGAGCTGGAATACAAGCTGCATGGCTTCATCAATGCCAGTCTGCGTCTTCTGAACAAGGATGCCTTCGTGCTGGGGTTGGACGACGTGGATACCCGTCCCGGCATCGGCTGGCATGTGCTGGAAGTGCTGCGCCGCTACCTGACCACGCCGCAACTTATCGTGATCGTGTCCGGCAATATGGAGCTGTTCCAGAAACTGGTGGAACGTCAGCAACTGAAAAATTTCGGACTGGATTTTTCCAGCCAGGAGGATGTGCGGCAAAACTTCGCTCCGCAGGTGACGGAGCTGACGAATCAGTACCTGCTCAAGGTCTTGCGAACGCCCATGCGCATCGAGCTGCTGCCGTTTGCCGAAGCGCTGGAACGTGCTGTTCTGGCCGAAAGAAATGCGGCAGGTAAACAAAATTCCGACATTGATCTTCATTGCATCATCAGGCTCGACGGCAAAGAAGTGTCCCTGGCATCTGCGCTGGAGAATTTCTATACCGCACTGGGCTGCGGCACGGATCCCCACCTGAAAGCCGTCTTTCGCAAGGCCCTGCTGGCCAATTCCGCACGCACGGTCCTGCAGGTCGTTGAACAGCTCATCGAACTGCAAAACACATCACAGATCGACGACGGCATGATGGAGAGCGGCCGGGTAGCGGATATCCTGCGCAGTGCGTTTTTTGACTATCTGGTGGCCTCCGGCGTTACCCAGACTCAGGAATACTTTGAACGACTGCGGGAAGGCACGGGCATCGAGGAGATCACTCACCTGCTGCTGGCAGACAGACTGCCCGGGGATGTATCGCTGCGGCCTATTTACGGCGATCTACGGGTGGACAACAGTCTGCTGGCGCTTACGAGCGGGCTTGCCGCAGCCACAGCAGACAACATCAGTGTGTTCTTCCTGTATTTTTTCAGGGTCTGTCTGACGTGGCAGATACTAGATGGCCGACCTGGCGGCAGCACAGCACTTCTCGGAGAAACATCTCTCAAGGCGCTTGCCTTCCGCTGCTCCTCCCTTCTCTACGGCGATGCCCGCCGCTCGGGCTGGCGCGCACCGGGTATACTGGCCCTGTATGGCGCTTCCATCAAAAAGAATGCGCCAGATCGCGCCAGAAGAATTTATGGGGAAGACATCGTTGACCTGTTCATGATGAAACACGCACCGAAACAGTTCCTTGCTAACCAAAGAGAACTAATCCCTTTTTTTGATACGATATGTAACGATGGTGACTTACCACAGAAAGGTGGCAAAGTAATCCTAAGGGATTATGTTATCACAACGCCAGATAGTATGCAGGAGAACATCAAGTCCTGGCACAGCGCCTTTGTCCCGCATGGCTTCTATGATATAGCAACCGGCGGAAGCAATTACCCCTTCTTTTCCATTTGGGCTTTGCTGGGCCTCATGGTCGAAATGCTGGCTTGCTCTACTGTGGAAGACATTTTTAATATCTTCTTCCGAAACTCGCGTATCATGACGCTTCCCTATCATGGTGAAAGAAGATTCCCTTTTCCCCGCTCCATGATGATTGACGATAATGACAATGAAGAGGAAGCGGACAGTCCATTTGGGGGAGAAGGCGATGTCTCCCCTGATATGGAAAATACTGATGACTCCCAGTCTGAGGAAAGACAGCAAGCAACTATAAGCAGCGATCAGAAAGCTTTTCTTCAGTGGATAATTGGTTGGAAAGATATCTATTCTGTAAAAAAGACTACATGCTTTATTCCACCTCTACTGTGTGAGCGCGTCTTTACCCGTTTTCTGCAAGGAATGGAACGTCTCAACAGCGTACACAGCAGCAATATTTTTCTGGGAAGCTATATACATAAGTCGCTTGTCATTTTGTTCAACAGTCTCCTTGTGGAAGAATACCTTGCCGTTTACAACAATGCTGAAGGATTGAATCTGACGACGCCGCTATCCTCAAACACTATCTTTCTGTATAACCTCCGAAAGGCATTAGAGAAAGAAGGCTTTGAAACGCGTCTGGCCCCCTCCAAACTCCCGCCGGAAAAATATCCGCTGACGCGGCTTGTCATGGCCTGTCCGCTTTGGCAGTACTACGTCAAGCCAGATGAACAGGAAGCGGAAAGCATCCTGCGCATGCTGGCAGGCTTTTGGCCTGATCATGACGCCCAGAGAATGCCTGTCGAGTACATTGATGAACGATATAAATTTAAAAATCTTTACTACATATATAATATAATTGCCATTCGGAGAAGTCTTTTCATCACGCAGGATATAAGAACAGAAACAGGAAAGAAGCTTAACATTCTTGAAAATCCCAAAAAATTTATCTTAAAAACGATGCAGGAGACGGCAAATCGAGCCGTGCAGCAAGATATTCCCATAATGCAGCTTATGAACGATTCCTCTGATGGAGAAGAGGATATTGCCAAGCGATTCCTGAATATGTTGTATCTGCCCTGCCCAAGTAGAGAGTACTTGTGGAACAATGCGTCAGAGTCGAACAAACGGATATTACGAAAAAATTTGGAAGATATCTTCGACAAGCTGAAAACAGGTAAGGCCTGATGAGCCTCGTCACCTTCCGCCATTTCTGTAGCTCGCCGGAGCTGCTGCGTTTCTATCGTCCTGACGGTGATGTCTGGACATGCGACCGAGGCAGGCCGGAACGCTTTCTGGATGCGGTCGTGCTGAGCCTGCGTCATGAAACGCCCTCCCTCCCCGACCACCAGCACCGGCAGCGCGTGGCGCGGGCTTTCGGCACGCCCCGCTCGTTATGCGACATGCTGCTGCGTGCTCTGGGGGCAAGCGACATGCCGGAGCCCGTGCACGGGCTCTCCGCACGGCAGGGGCGGATTTGTGTGGATGCTCCCGCTTTTGAGGACTGGCAACGCGAGGTGGCCGCCTACCAGAGCCCCTTGCCGCTGCTGGCGGCCTTTCGCCTGAGGGAGGCCCTGCGACTGGGCCTGACCGGCACCGAGATCGCCGGACGCGGGGCGTGCAGCAGTCAGGTGGAGCGGCAGCTCAAGGAGGACCTGTGCGCCACATGCCTGCCGGGCATGCATGACCCGCGTCTGGACGAACTGGTGCTGCAGGACGGCGGCACCGGCGACGGACGAGCCATGCCCGGAAAGATGCCGGATACGGTGCGCGGGGGGCGTCTGACCGACGTGCATATGCACATCAACGGTTCGACGGAAGCCACCGTGGTCTGGCTGCATGCCCTGACCCACCCTGCCCGTTTTTGCAGCGAGGTGGACAAGGCCGCGAAAGCGAGCGACAAGGCGCGCTTTTTCCTGCATCAGCTCCACTCCTCCCAGCAGGAGATATTCAAGGATCTGCGGCGTGCCGCCATCCTTCGGCAGACCATCTGCCGCCTTTTGACGCATGTTCAGACAGCGCAAGCACCCCACACGGAAGAGGCGGCCGAACTATCCTGGGCAGGCATAGCCTGCCGCTTGAAGTACGTCGAAGGCAACAGCCTCCTTGACCGGCATCCCCTGTGGCGTCACGGCTGGACGGATCTGCAGTGCGAGGGGCTGCTCTGGCTGCGGGCACTGGTGACGCTCAGGCAGACGGGCAGCGCCGAACTGGCGGCGTTGCTGCATTTTTATCTGCTGCTCATGCACCAGTTCTTTCGCCTGCTGGTGCAGCATCCTGATCAGTACGGATTCGACCAGTTCCAGTATATTACGGTAAGCGGCGGACGTGAGGCCGTGGAAAACGAACGGCCAGCCAGCTTCCGGCAGCGCTTTGCCCAGTTTTGCGGCATGTACGGTGCGGAGCTGGACTTGCTGGAAGCCCGCTTTTCCCCCAAGAGCAATATAGAACAAAACTGCCGCCTGCTGCGTGCTCTCTGGAAGGGGCACGCCGAGGCCATGCGCGCGGAGCAGGACGCCGGACGCGCAGTCTACGACATTTCCCTGGTGGCGCACTTCATCAAGCAGCAGGAAAAAAAGCTGTATACCGGGCGACGCTACTTCATGCTGAGAGACGACGTCATGCGCAGAGCGCGTGTCCTCGTCGCCACGCGCAGACGCCTGCATGCGGAAGAGCCGGAGCTGGCACGGCGGCTTGTGGGCAAGGATGCTGCTTCCAATGAGCTGGAAACGCCGCCCGAAGTTTTCGCGACGGCCTTTCGCTATCTGAAGCGGCACGGCATCCGCGCCACGACCTATCATGCCGGTGAAGATTTTACCCATATCCTCTGCGGCATGCGCGCTGTCTACGAGGCGCTCTTTTTTCTGGACATGGGCAGTGGCGACCGCATCGGTCACGCCACGGCCATCGGCATCGATCCTGACATCTGCTTTGGTGATGCCTTTACGAACGTCTTTTGTCCGCAGGGCGTCTGGCTGGATTCATTGATCTGGCTGACGTGGATGCTGCATCAGCACCCGCTGCTTGCGGACCTGCAGCCGCAGATCGCCACCTTTTTGCCGGACATAGAAAAGATCTACCGGGACATTTACCGCAGCCGCTGCCCTGAACTGCCGGTCCTCTGGGCGGCCTGGCAGTTGCGTACGCTCGACCCGCTCCTCTTGGAAAAAACGGGCGACTATGTGGTCGTATCGGACGATACCCGCAGCGAACTCTTACTGTGGAGGCGCCTGAAGTACCAGATGGGGAATCAGTACGCGGATGCCGTCGCGGAATTCCAGCGCTATCACGCCAAAGATTACCGTAAAGCCTACGACGATCCCCTCGCCCTCTCACCGAGGCAACAGCCCCCGGCCGATCTGCTGCGTGCCGTGCAGGATGCCGTCGTGCAGGATCTGCGCGACCGCCGTGTAGCCGTCGAGGCTCTGCCCACCAGCAATGTCCGCATCAGTCACTACAAATGGACCAAGCATCACCATTTGTTGCGCTGGCTTGATCCTTCCAATGAACGGCCCGCGCCTTTCGTGCTGCTGGGGACGGACGACCCCGGCATATTCGCCACCACCATGCGCAATGAGATGGCTCTTGTGCTGCGCCGTCTGAACAGGATGTACCCCGGGCGCAGCGAGATCCCCTATGAGATCATCAATCACCTGATCCGCAACGGACGCAGTTACGCGTTTGCTCTGGCGGATGGCGCGACATGCGGATAGGGATATGGAGCGGCCCCGCATCCCGACAGGGAGCGGGGCCGCTCCCTCCTGCTTGTCGTTCTTCTACAGACGGTCGAATACTGAGCCATGATGCGGGCAAAACATCCGCTCATACAGCTTGGCCGCAAATTCATCTGTCATGCCCGCGATATAGTCGCAGATGATGCGCATGCCGCCATCCGCCGCCTGCTGTTCAGCCGCATTGTACATCCGGACTTTCTCTGCGGGCAGGAAGCGCTCGGGATCTGTCCGTCTCACTTCAAACAATTCTATGACGATGCGCTGTCCTTTGAATTCGAGCTGCTGTACCGTCGCCGAAGATATCACAAGTTTGCCGACGACTTTGTTCAGCAGAGTCAGCAAATTCAGAAAAGGCTCCGGCAAGACGGCATTGAACTGAATGAGCGGCGAGGCAAATCCCGGCGTTTCACGCAGCAGACAATTGCTGATGAAGATATGCATCAAGCGGCCGAAACTCTTCTTTCTGAGGGAATCGTCCTTGTCGAAAAGGAGTTCCAGCGTTTTTTCCACCGGTTCATATTTCGCCTCGTAGGCTTTGGGAGGAAGCTCTTTCTCAAGAATGGCATCGATATCAGCGCAGAGTTTTTTCCAGTCTTCCCCCCCAGCATAGAGCTCAGGCAGCGCCGCAAAAAAACTTTCTTTGGTGATCAAGTTCACGTTGATGGCATCCTCAAGATCATGGACGCTGTAGCAAATGTCATCAGCGAGCTCCATGATCGAGGCATCAAGAGATTTATAATATTGTATTTTATTATTTTTTACAGGAGGATGAGCAAAGATATGCCTATCCGTCACGCTCAGGCCTTCAAAAATCCACTGAACGACATCTTCTTCCGAGTCAAGGTAACATTTTGGCGGCTTGCACTCCTTCTTCTTGATGAGCCAGGGCAAGCCCTCAACGTCTGGATACTGAATATTCTGCATCGCAACGGCTTGCGAGTAGGAGACCGGATATTTCAAAACGCCCAGCAGCAGGCGGCGTGTCGGGTTGAGACCGTACCCCACATCATAGCTTTCCAGACGGGAAAGGATGCGCAACGTCTGCCCGTTGCCTTCAAAGCCGCCATATTGCCGCATGCAGTAGTTCAAGGCGGACTCGCCGCCATGCCCAAACGGCGGATGCCCCAGATCATGCGCAAGGCCTATGGCGCTCATGAGATGCGTGCTCGGCAGCAGGCGGCTGATGGTGTGGCGGGAAGGCGCTCCGGCAACGTCTCCCTTAGCAAAGATCTCTTGCCGTTTCTGGAGGCGAAAACGCATATGATCGGCAATGGCGGCTCCAACCTGTGCGACTTCCATGGAATGTGTCAGGCGCGTCCGATAAAAATCGCTGTCGCCCAGGCCAAGGACCTGCGTCTTTCCCTGAAGTCGCCGAAAGGAAGAGCAGTGCACCAGCCGGGAAAAATCCCGCTCATATTCACTGCGATGCTCATTTTCACGCCGCACATTCGGCGTACGCCGTTCCTGCCAGATGCCGACATCATCAATAGACATCATAGAGTACCCCATATCGTTTGCGTGGTGTAATGCCCGCCCGCTATATAGGGTAATATTTAATTATTTATAAATCAACATCAAGGAGGATAGTTCGCCTTTTCAGCACAGATCCACTTTCAGGAGGGCTCCGATCGCCGTCTGTATGGCGCGGGACATGGCCGGCACCCTGCTCAGGTGAAAGAGAGCGATACCCCGTGCCGCAGGCAGCTTGGAAAGGCGGTCTTTCGGTGTGAGGTGAATGCTTGAGTTCACCGTGGGTTGGAAGCAACACGGAAGTTTTTGCTATAATCACTGGCAAGTAAAGCAGATGTTTTAGCTTCAAAACCGCTCTATGCTGATAACATTATGACTATTCTACCCATGTATCTGTCCAGCAAAATTCAAGAGTAAAATATTTTCTTTTATTATTTTAAAAACCAAAGATGGTGGAGGAAATCGCTTTGCAAAAAAATGCTCTATTTCTCTATATCGATTTATTTCTTCATTATCATTTTTGCTCGTTATATAAAATGATTTTATAACCTCATAAAAAATATCATCTTCGGCATCTGTTATTGGGCCAAAAAACTTTTCTACGTCGCCTTTTTTGGGGGATCCATACGCGAATTGATAGGCAAGCTGCTTATCAAACGTGAACATAAATATGGAAACTAAATCGACAAAGACATAGCCATCATATTTGTTTTTAAAATAGTTTTTGCCTTTCAGGGACAAAAAAATTTTTATATTTCTTATAATATTCTCCACTCCGCGCAAAGTTATTTTGTTGTTTTTGATGATATAATTTATCATTTTATAAATATATGTCCTCCTATCATAAAAAATAACTATTGAATGCTCTTTTCCAAAATTCTCAAGCAATGCGAAAGCGCAATCTTCGGAAAAGAGATATCCAAACGTTTTGGGCAAGGTAAATGAAAATTTGACAAACTTCTCCAGATACACGTCCGCGTCCACATCCTGTCCGTAGCGCTTGCGGATCACGGCCTTGAGCTGTTGCATATTGGCGACAAAGACAAATTTGACGCCGGGGACGTCAAACACATGTTTGACAAGTTCCAGAATGCTGAGGGCAACGTCCGGGCGGCAGCGGTCCAGCTCATCGATAAAGAAGAGGATGGGCCGTGCTTCGGCGGCCTTGGCGATGACTTCTTTCAGGGCATCAATATTTCCCTGTGCATCGGCATACTGATCCAGCAGCTTGTCCACTGTCTGCTCGACAAGCGCATCAGCGCCTTCACGGGCGGCCTCGGCCAGCTCTTCGGAAACGTCCTCAAGGTCCTGCTTGAAAAGATGCGCAAACGCAGCCTTGCCCGCGACCTTACCCAGCGTCTTCATCACTGGCAAAGCTTTTCGACTGATTTCTTTTTTCTTTTCTTCGGGAAACTCGGCCCGGATGGCGGCCAGGATACAGAGCAGCGGATCGTCCACGGTCTCGGAAGCGAAGGCATCCAGATAGATGATGGCCCGTTTCGGCGGCAGGGGCGCAGCCTGCGCGGCTGCGGGGCGACTCTCGTCCGCTGCGGGCTGGGATGCGGCGTCCCCCGGCATGGCGTCATCGGCCGCGCCTGCCGCTGTCTGGGGCGCACGGGCTGCAGTCTCTTGGGCACTCGCCTGGCGCTGGGCGTCCTGCTCCTTTATCAGGTTGATGAGCTTGCGGCAGAACTCCGTCTTGCCCGTGCCCCAACCGCCGTCAATGACCATCGGGCAGAAGTCCACATCCGCATCCAGCAGCTTGATGATGTTTTCGGCAATACTTTTCCGGTTGAACTCATCCCGGTCCGCAAACGTCATCTTTTCAAGAGAAACCTGAGCGTCCATATGCACCTCCCAGAGCATTCAACTTGAAGGCTTCGCGTCCCAAGCCATACGGTCTGCCGTTTCGCGGGAAAAACGCGCTTTTTCCGCTCGATCCGGGCCGGATGGCGCTTGCTGCCGCCTCGCTGTGGGCCTTTTTCACGGGCAAAACGCCCTACACGTGCAGGAGCACGGACAGGGGGATGCCCTCCAGCAGCCGGCGGCCCTTGAGCGCGTCCAGCTCCATGAGCATGCAGCATCCCGCCACGTCGGCGCCGCTCTGGCGGATGAGGTGCAGCATGGCTTCCGCTGTACCGCCTGTCGCCAGCACATCATCCACGATCAGCGCACGGTCCCCGGCGTGCAGGGCATCCTTGTGCATGCAGAGGGTATTGGAGCCGTATTCAAGGTCATAACTGGCGGAAAAGACGGCGCACGGCAGCTTGCCGGGCTTGCGGATGGGGACGAGGCCGATGCCGAGACGCTGGGCCAGCGGCGCAGCCAGCAGAAAGCCCCGCGCTTCGGGCGCGACGATCACGGTGGGGCGCAGGGGGCGTGCCGCGTCGGCCATCTGGTCTGTCACGCTGCCGAAGGCTTCAGGCGACGCCAGCAGCGGCGTGATGTCGTAAAAAAGGATGCCGGGGTGGGGGTAATCGGGGACATGTCGGATGAAAGCGCTGATATCCATGCGTTCCTTGTGTACGGGGAAGTACGGGGAAGAGATTGACGGTGCGGGCCGTAAAAGCAGGGCATCCATCAGCGGGCGGGCGCGCACACCCCGGCCTGCCGGAACATCCGGTCGGTCATTCCGCCGATGGCCCATAAAAATCATCTATTTTAGGATACGGTAACGCGGTACGGCCGTCAAGGCGCGCCGCCTCTCTCCGTCTCCGGTCTTGCAACCGCCCTGACAGGATCAGGCAAGATTTTGCCAAAAATGCACGTTTTTTGCCGCGTTTTTCCCGGCTATACGGAAAGTCCAGATGAATTCTTGCAAGGGAGGCAAGTATGGATACTGCAAAGGAACTTTCTCTGTCGGGTCGCCGTGGTTTTCTTGCCGGGGGGCTGGCTCTCGGCATGATGACGCTCCTTTCCCAGACCCTGCCCCGCGCGGCATGGGCGGCCGGAGAAGGCGAACAGCCAGGGGACGTACGCCGGGCTGACCGCATGCCGTCCCGCAGGCTGGGGACGCTGGAGGTCTCCGCCATCGGGCTGGGCTGTCTGCCTATGGTGGGCTATTACGGCGGCAAATACGAAAAAAAGGACATGATCGCCCTGATCCGCCGGGCCTTCGACAGGGGCGTGACCTTTTTCGACACGGCAGAGGTCTACGGCCCCCACACCAGTGAGGAATGGGTCGGGGAGGCGCTCGCGCCGGTCCGGGACAGGGTCGTCATCGCCACCAAATTCGGCTTTGGCGTCGAGGAAGGAAAACCGACCGCTCTGAACAGCAGACCGGAGCACATCCGCCGCGCGGTGGAAGGCTCGTTGCGGCGTCTGCGTACCGACCGCATCGACCTGCTCTATCAGCATCGCGTCGATCCCGCCGTGCCTATGGAAGACGTCGCCGGTACGGTGAAGGAGCTCATACAGGAAGGCAAGGTCCTGCATTTCGGCCTGTCCGAAGCCAACGCCCGTTCCATCCGCAGGGCGCACGCCGTCCAGCCCGTGAGCGCCGTGCAGAGCGAGTATTCCCTCCTCTGGCGCGAACCGGAAACCAAGATCTTCTCCACCCTGCGGGAACTCGGCATCGGCCTTGTGCCCTACTGCCCGCTGGGTCGCGGCTTCCTGACCGGGGCCATCGACGAGAACAGCCGTTTCCCCAGCGGGCGGCTGTCCACGCTGCCGCAGTTCACCCCCGAAGCCCTGAAGCAGAATATGCCCCTGCCGCATCTGGTCCGCGAATGGGCCCGGCGCAAGGGCTGCACCATGTCTCAGTTCGCCCTGGCCTGGCTGCTGGCGCAAGCCCCCTGGATAGCCCCCATCCCCGGCACCACCAACCCGGCCCATCTCGACGAGCTGACCGGGGCCGTCGCCGTCAGTCTGTCGCCCGCGGAACTCAGGGAGTTCGCGTCCGACCTTTCCCGCATCCATCTTGTGGGGCACCGCGCGGACCCCTTCACGGAAAGCCAGATCGACAAATGACTCTTGCCGGAATGGAGCAGCATATGAACGAAGCCTTGCCAAACGAATGCCGGCTGCGGCTGAATAACGGCGTCATGATGCCGTCCCTCGGCTTCGGCGTGTACCGCATCGCGCCGGAAGCCACGACGCAGGCCGTTCTCTCGGCCCTGCGGGCCGGGTACCGCCTCATCGATACGGCGGCCGCCTACAATAATGAACGCGAGGTCGGCGAAGCCGTCCGGCGGAGCGGCATCCCGCGTTCCGACATTTTCGTGACCAGCAAACTGTGGCCGACGGACTACGGTCAGGATGCGGCGGCGCGCGCTCTGGACAGGAGCCTCGGCAAGCTGGGCCTGGACTATGTGGACATGTTCCTCCTGCACTGGCCGCTCCCCTCCCGCTTTTCGCAGACCGTCGCCTCTTACCGGGTGCTGGAGCAGAACCTTGCGGCGGGACGCATCCGCGCCATAGGGGTCTGCAATCACGATGCGGCCAATCTGGAAGCGCTCATGGCCGAGACCTCGCTTGTCCCGGCCGTGAATCAGGTCGAACTCCATCCCTTCTTCCCGCAGAAAGAACTGGCGCAGGCCCACGCGCGTCTGGGGATCGTGACGCAGGCCTGGTCCCCCCTCGGCGGGGTCAACATCTATGACGCCGCGCCGGGCAAGGCGCGTCATGTGCTCGACCACCCGGTCATCGTGTCCCTGGCCCGGCGGCTGGACAGGACCCCGGCCCAGATCGTCCTGCGCTGGCATGTCCAGCAGGGCCATTCGGCCATCCCCAAATCCGTGCATCCGCAGCGCATGGCGGAAAATCTGGCGATATTCGACTTTGCCCTCTCCCCTGCCGATATGGACGCCATCGGTGGGCTGGATACCGGCAGGCGCGGCGGCGACGATCCGCAGACCGTCACGGAGCGGACCTATCCCGTGGTCATCGCCCCGTAGGCCTGTTCATGCTGCTTGCTGCGTGTTTTTGGGGGAAGGGGAACCCCTCGCCCCGCACGGGAAAGCCCAGCCTTTCGTAGCGAAGCGAGAAAAGGCGTTCCCGTCATTCTTCCCCCAAGCCCCCTTCTTCCCCAGCGCGCTTTTATCGTGGGAAGAGTCGGGGGACACGAGGCAGCTTCCCCCCAAAGGCAAGAGGAGCGTGCACGACTCGCTTATTTATTGAAATTATTTGTAAAATTCATATTGCCTGGCCGTACCGAGGCTGACCGCCTGAGAAGATCAGGCAAGTTTTTGCGAAGATCGTTCCTTCCGCCGCCCGCGGGACTGGCCTACTCTCCATCACAGCAAACAGGATAGCCCGGACAGCGCCATGCCGCCCGGCACGCCACACAGGAGGACAGCATGAAGGTTTTCGGCATCTCACCGGCCCGGCATCTTTTTTTCATTCTCTGCGGGATGACCCTCCTGCTGGGCAACCTGCCGCCGGCATGGGCGGCAACGACAGCGCAAAACAAGGGAGCAACGAATATGGACAGGATCAGCACAGCGGCCCAAAACCGGCAGTCCCTCATGGGCGATACCGGCTCGTCTCTGGCAAAGACGGACCCCGAACTCGCCGCCATGCGTGACCGCCTCGTGTACGGCGAGATCGTGGACGGCGGCACGCTCGACAAGCGCCAGAAGAGCCTTGTGGCGCTGGTGACCCTTGCCGCCATCCAGACGCTGGATGAGGTGAAGGAACATACGGAGGCGGCCCTGCGCTGCGGCGTCAGCCCTGTGGAAATCCGCGAGGCGCTGTACCAGTGTGCGCCGTATATCGGCTTTCCCCGTACGGAAAGCGCTCTGCGCCTGGTCAATGAGGTCTTTGCCGCTCACGGCATCGCCCTGCCGCTGGAAGCTCAGGGCACGGTGACGGAAGACAGCCGTTTTGCGGACGGTCTGGCGGTGCAAAAGGGCATTTTCGGCGAGGCCATCGACAAGATGCACGCCGCGACTCCACAGGGTCAGAAGGACATCATGGTGAACTTCCTTTCCGCCTTCTGCTTTGGCGACGTGTATACCCGCAAGGGGCTCGATCTGAAGATGCGCGAACTGCTGACCTTTACCGTCATCAGCGCGCTGGGCGGCTGCGAGGCGCAGGTCAAGGCCCATGTGCAGGGCAACGCCAATGTGGGCAACAGCAAGCAGAACCTCATCGACGCGCTGGCCATGATGCTGCCGTATATCGGCTTCCCGCGGACGTTGAACGCCCTTGCCTGCGTCAATGCCGTCCTGCAGGACTCCTGATGCGGCGGCCCGCTCAAGCGAACAGAAACACATACCCCAAGCCCAGCTTTCAGGGAGGATACATGGACATTCACGGCAAGGTCGTGCTGGTGGCCGGAGCCAGCAGCGGCATAGGCGAGGCGACGGCGATTATGTTTGCCCGCAGGGGCGCGTCCGTCATGCTGGCCGGCAGACGGGAGGAGCTGCTGCGCACCATCGTGGAGAAACTGCGCGGCGAGGGACATTCCGCCGCCTGCGTGGCCTGCGACGTCACGGACGAGGAACAGGTGAAACGGATGATCGAGGCGACATGCCGGACCTTCGGGCGGCTGGACTATGCCTACAATAACGCCGGCATCATGAGCGACGACGTGGAAACGGCGGAAGTCAGCTCCGAAGAGTTCGACAGGGTCATCAACGTCAATCTCCGCAGCATGTTCCTCTGCATGAAATATGAGCTGCGGCAGATGCTCGCGCAGGGCGGGGAAGGCTATTCCATCGTCAACTGCTCTTCCATCGGCGGCCTGATCGGCATGCCCGGGCGTGTCGCCTACCACGCCTCCAAACATGCCGTGCTCGGCATGACCAAGTGCGCGGCGCTGGAGTACGCCGCGCGCGGCATCCGCATCAATGCCGTCTGCCCTGCCACCATCATGACGCCTATGGTGGAACATATGATGCGGACAGGGGCCATCACCGACGTCATCGAACCCATGCGACGCATGGGGACCCCGGATGAGGTGGCCGCCTGCGTCGTCTGGCTGTCGTGTCAGGAAGCGGGCTTCGTCACCGGACAGGGCATCGCGGTGGACGGCGGCTATACGGCGCAGTGACGCCGGGACGGGCGGCGGCCGGTACAGGCCCCGCCCCGCAGAACATTGGCGGCCCGCATCGTTTTGCCTATGAGAGGCTGGATCATGAGGAAAAAGACGCTCTCCCTGCTTATTGGAGCATGTCTCATGCTGACAGGAACACCTATCGCCCATGCGGCGGAGCCCACATCCGTCCGCATTGCCCGGCTGGACATCAAGCCGGAATGTCTTGACGCCTTCCTGATCGCCGTCAAGGAGGAAATGGCCACATCACTGCGCGTCGAGCCGGGCGTCATCGCCCTGTATGCCGTTGCCGACAAGCAGGACCCGACGAAGATGACGTTCTTTGAGATGTATGTCGATGATGCCGCCTATGAACGGCATCGCAATACGCCGCATTTCCAGAAGTATTTTCAAACCACAAAGGACATGATCGCCCGGCGCGTCCTGCTGGAGGCTGTTCCCGTGGAGCTGCGGGACAAGCGCACGCCCGCTGCTATCCCTCCGGCAAAGTGACCCCGTGCGGCCGTCATCCCCAACCGCAACCCCGGAAAACGCCATGAACACCTTGAAGTACATCCTACCAGCCGCCCTGCTCCTTCTCAGCCTTGGCGCCGTGGCCACGGCGGGCACGCCGAGCGAACGGCTCCCCTCCTCGCCCGGCACAGCGCGGCAGGCCGGCGAGGGCCTGCGCGTGCGTCTGACCTTCGAGGGCGGGGAGGCCATCGTCCAGCTGGACGATCATCCCGCCAGCCGGGACTTTTACGCCAGACTGCCCCTGCGGCTGACGCTGAAGGACTACAATGCTACGGAAAAGATCGGCTATCTGCCGGAAAAGCTGAAAACGGCGGGCTCCCCCACCAGCTGCGACCCTGAGGCCGGAACGTTCGCCTATTACGCCCCGTGGGGCAATCTGGCCATTTTTTACCGGGACTTCCGGCACTCCGAAGGGCTTGTGCCGCTGGGGAGTATACGCAGCGGACTGCCGCATCTTACGGATATGCCCGACGGCGTTTCCGTGTACTTGGAGCCGGTTCCCCGGCAGGAAAAAGACCAGTAAACGCCGCAAACGAAGCAAAAGGCGAACCTGTCCGCAGGTCCGCCTTTTTTCTGATCGCATGTTTGCGGGGGAAGAGTCAAAGACACGAGGCACTCTCGTCCCAAAAGCAAGCGATGTGTATATATCTTGTTTGACTTATCTATTGAAATTGTTTGCAAATTTGTCTAAACAGGCCCTGATCGCCGTGTGACGCTGAAACATCGGGCGGGTCGGTCCGCCGTATCCCGGCGTCCCGCCAGCGGAGGAACGCTCCGTAGCGGGACGCCGACAGCCGACGAGGCAAGATGCGCGCCATTGGGGATGACGCTTTGCCGGAACGCCTTTCCGGCTCATGAAGAGCGTCCATCAGGCGAGAGTTTCGCCGTAATAATGGGAATAAAAGGCATTTCTCAGATTCAAAAGGTCCTTATGGTTTGCCTGATTCACTCGACACGTATTGCATATGGGCAAAAGCCCGGCGACCTGCATGGCCCTGACTCGGCGCAATTCTTCACCCTGCCAGACGGTCGCGATATCTTTTTCAAAAATATTGCCGATGACGAGGGAAGAGACGAGGGATTTCTCATTGCCGCTTGCCACGGATGCTGAGGCGCGCATACCGGGGCAACAGGGGATATAATTCCCCTCGTAGTCTATGGAGCAGGTAGAGAAGAGGCTCAGGCAGGGCCAGCCGCGCGGAAGCTCGACCTCGTATTCCATGAATTCTTCCCCCAACTCCTGTTTCATCTTTTCCACTCTGTCAGGCAATGCGCTGGGCACGCTGACATTGCGGAAAAACACGGCATCGGCATATTGCAGCCAGTAGGCGCGCAAGGCGTCCTCATTGCCGAGGACTGGCGGGATATTGAGGAACTGGACGATGATCTGGGGGTATTTCGATCGTTTCCTGAGGCGCTCGAGATACAGCAGTTTTATCCCCTCGCAGACGCGATCGAAGAAATCCTTGCCCGTAAACCATGTGTAACTGTCCCTGTCACACAGGTTCAAGGATATATTGATATATTTCAGTTGCCAGTCTACGAGTCTGGCAGCGATCTCCCGCGTCAGGTGGGACCCGTTCGTATTGATCCCTATATTCAGGTCCGGTCGGAGCTCGAGCCCTTTTTTCAGATAATTTTCAAGATAGCGCGGTGAGACAAGAGGTTCCAGATAGGGAGTTATGATCGTCTTGATGAACGCCTTGGGGATGACGCGCATGGCTTGCTCAAAAATTTCCTGACGTACCTCCTGATAGGGGATGGGAAGGAAGGCCTGTTCACAAAAGCGACATCTGATGTTGCATCTGCCTCGTATCGACGGGACGGTGATCTCCGTAGGCAAGAGCAGCTTCTTCTGAAACGACTCTTCCCGGATATGGACAGCCCCGGCGAGGAGGCGCAAGCTCTCTCTCTCTCTCTCTCTCTCTCTCTCT
>DWYJ01000078.1 GCA_019118745.1 Candidatus Desulfovibrio gallistercoris
AGAGAGAGAGAGAGAGAGAGAGAGAGAGAGAGACGGTTCCGAAATGATGCAAGATAGGTGAGGATACGCATATGCTGCTTTCTTTCTTCAAAGTGTTGCAGAAGCTATGCGGAAACAGAATTATTCATGGAGATCTGTACCATCAGATCATTCCCCATGATATTTTCGTGGAAATACCGGTCTTCGTGTGTGCTTTTTGGCAGGATACAAGAGGAGGGAGAGGAAGCACCCGTGTGCAGGCATGCCATACGATGAGGTGGGCGACCGTTCTTTTTTTTGCGGTACGCCTTGTCCTTGCCGTGTCACGGCGAAAAAGCGCGCTGGGAGGGGGAGGGGAGCGTGAGGGGAGGGGGGCCCCTCCCGCGCTAGGCGAGGGGGCCCCCTCCCCTCACATCATCCGTCAGGCGGCTTAGCGGATGAAGTTGGTCTTTTCCCACGGTTCGGGGCTGGGCGGCATGATGCCGGCGGCCTTGCCGGCGGCGATGCATTTGAGCATCCAGCTCATGTTGTCGGCGAGGGTGCGCATGGTCTGGAGGCCTTCCTTGTCCTGGAGGGCTTCCTCGGCGTTGTTGCCGTGGATGGAGTTCCAGTACTGGGAGCTGACCAGGGGCATGCGGCACATGGTGAAGTATTTGTTGAGCCGGTCGAAGGAGGCGGAGGCTCCGCCGCGGCGGCAGCTCACCACCACGGCGGCGGGCTTGAAGGCGTAGGGCGCGGCCTTGCAGTAGAAGACGCGGTCGAGGAAGGCGCAGAGGGTGGCGTTGGGGCCGGCATAGTAGACGGGGGAACCGACGATGATGCCGTCGGCCTCCTTGAGGAGGCGGATGCCTTCGTTGACCGGATCATCCTGAAAGATGCACTGGCCGGTCTGCACGCATTTGCCGCAGGCGATACAGCCGCGGACGGCCTTGTTGCCCACGTGGAGCAGGGTGGAGCCGATGCCGTTCTCGTTGAGGCGGTCGGCGATGGTCTGGAGAGCGGTGCCGGTGGCGCCCTTGGCGTGCGGGCTGCCGTTGACAAGCAGGACGTTCATGCGATCTCCCTGGGGTAAGAGGTGGAAGTGCCGGCCGGGGTGGCCGGAGGCGGATATGATAAAAGCCGGCAGCCTTGCGGCCGGCCGGCTTGGAGGCGGAAGTGACGGGCTGTCAGCTGATGAGGGCGTGCTTGCGCAGTTCGCGCTTGAGGTCGTCCAGATGGGCATCGGAGAGGGGGCAGAGCGGCAGGCGCAGCTCCAGATCCATTTTGCCCATGAGCGCCAGCGCGGTCTTGACCGGGATGGGATTGCTTTCCACGAACATGGCCTGGTGCAGGTCATAGAGCTCATGGTGCAGGCGCGCGGCCTCGGCAAGTTTGCCCTCCTTGAAGAGGTTGCACATGCGGGACATGGCGCCGGGCATGATGTTGGAGGTGACGGAGATGACCCCGCTGCCGCCGATGCTCATGAGGGGCAGGGCGGTGAAGTCGTCGCCGGAGAGCACGCTGAAGTTGTCGGGACAAGCGGCGATGGTCTGGCTGCCCTGGTGCAGGTCGCCGGTGGCCTCCTTGACGCCCACGATGTTGGGGCAGTCGTGGGCAAGGCGGCCCAGGGTGGCGGGCTGCATGTTGCAGCCCGTGCGGCCGGGCACGTTGTAGGGCACGAGCGGGATGTCCACCGCTTCGGCGATGGCCCGGAAGTGACGGTACAGGCCTTCCTGCGTGGGTTTGTTGTAGTAGGGCGTGATGAGCAGCGCGCCGTCCGCGCCTGCCTTGCGGGCAAAGCGGGTCAGGCGGATGGCTTCCTCGGTGTTGTTGGAGCCCGCTCCCGCCAGCACGGGCACGCGCCCGGCCACCTGCTCGATGCAGATCTCGATGACGCGCTCGTGCTCGTCATGGGTGAGGGTGGCGGACTCGCCGGTGGTGCCGCAGGGCACGAGGCCGTGGATACCCTCCGTGATCTGCCATTCGATGAGAGCGCGGTAGGCTTCCTCGTCCACGGCGCCGTTTTTGAACGGCGTCACCAGAGCAGTCATAGCACCGGAAAACAACATATATCCTCCTTGCCGCAGTCCGGCCAGGCTATTGATTGATGTATTCCTTGAGTTCCTTGCCCGCCCGGAAGAAGGGCAGACGTTTGGGGATGACCGAAACGCTTTCCCCGGTCTTGGGATTGCGTCCGGCGTAACCGCTGTATTCCTTGACTTTGAAGCTGCCGAAGCCGCGGATCTCGATGCGGTCCCCGGCGATGAGAGCGTCCTTCATGGCGTCGACGAAGGTATTGACTACCATGGTGGCATCCTCCATCGGCAGATTGGCTTCCTCGGCCAGAGTCTTGATAAGCTCGCTCTTGTTCATCATGCCTCCTAGAAGTTGGGGGGGAGTGCGTCAGGAAGCTGACCTCAATAAGGCAATGACGCAAGTTTGTTCATTACCCTGTTTTGGCTTCAAGGTAAAGGCTTTACAGACCGGGGGCCTGCAATACCGGCCGTCGGGCAAGCTGATCGAGCATGCTGAGCCGGTGCTTTTGCAGACGAGCGGCGATCTTCTCCATGTCCTGGGCGGCGGGGCTGCCGGGGGCGTAGCGCATGAGCGGCTGCTGCCGGCACACGGCCTCGGTCAGCTTGGCGTCGCTGCGGACGTGGCCAAGGAAGACCGGTTCGATGTTGAGGAAGTGGGAGCAGGCTCCCTTGAGTTTGTCGAAAGCGGCCTGCGCCTCTCTGGCGGAGCCGGCCTGATTGACCACCACCATGAAGTCTTTCATGGCGTGGCGGGTGCTCAGGACTTTCATGAAGGCATAACTGTCCGTCAGCGAGGTGGGTTCGGGCGTGATGACCACGAGCCGCATGGAGGCCATGGCGGCAAAGCCCTGCACCGTATCGGAGATGCCCGCGCCAAGGTCCATGAACACGTAGTCATATCCCGAAAAGACGGGTTCCAGCTTCTGCAGCAGTTCGTGGCGCATCTCAGGGCTGAGATCCACTAGTTCCGGCACGCCCGAGGCGGCGGGCAGCACGTCGAAACCGCGGGGCTCCACCGGGTAGAGCACCTTGCTCAGGGGCATCTCACCCATGAGGGCGTGCTGCAGGTTGCCTTCGGGAATGATGCCGAGCAGGACGTCCAGATTGGCCAGACCGAGGTCACAGTCCATAAGCAGGGCCGTGTAGCCGGCCTGGTAAAGTCCGCAGGCCAGATTCAGGGAAAGATTGGTCTTGCCCACGCCGCCCTTGCCGCTCATGACGGCAATGCTCAAGGT
Organism: Candidatus Desulfovibrio gallistercoris; assembly: GCA_019118745.1. Taxonomy (GTDB): domain Bacteria; phylum Desulfobacterota; class Desulfovibrionia; order Desulfovibrionales; family Desulfovibrionaceae; genus Desulfovibrio; species Desulfovibrio gallistercoris. The sequence continues at coordinate 3,230 of DWYJ01000078.1, forward strand.
TGTATTGGCCATCAGGCACCCCCAAAATAAAGAAAGCGTTTTTCCTGGGACTGCACGAGGGTATCGGGCTGTCCCGCTGTGTTGACGGCATCGAACTGCACGCTGTCGGTCTGGGCTCGCGCCCGTTCGAGCAGGGGCGAGATGCGCTCCAGCGCATCCCTTACCGTCAGTCGTGCCGCCTGTGCAAGTGTGAGGACCGCAAAACCGCAGGCGTCGCCGGGCTGGCTCCCGCTCCGGTAGCGTTCGCGCAGGCGCATGGCCAGCGCCCTGGCCCGCAGGGGCCCGAAACCCGGCAGCATGAGGGCGATGCCGCGTTCCGGCAGCGCGCCCAGCGTATCGCAGCCGTCCATGCTCTGGGCCGCCAGATCGGCCAGCCGCACCATGATCTCCGTGCAGTGCGCGCCGGCGCGGGCCTCGTCCGTCAGGTCCATACAGACGAACGAAAGCTGCCCGCCGCTGCGTTGCAGGCGCTGGAGGTCGCGCTCCATCTGCGCGAGGAAGAGCTCGCTGCACAGCATGCGGGCCAGGACATGGTCCGTGGCGCGCAGGGGAGGACAGGCGTCAGGGCAGAGGTCCGAGGAGCTTCTGTCCATGATGTGGCTCAACGCCTGGGTCACCGCGGAGTCGTTGAGCGGCAGCGCGCCCCAACGGCTGTTGGGCCAGCGTTGCCGGAAAGCCTGCCAGCGTTCCGGGGTCATGCCGTGCACGCGGCGCAGCACGAGCAGCTCCGGGCCTTCGTCAGCCGCCTGCGCATCCCGCAGCTCGCGCAGCTCGGCCAGCAGGTCGTCGAAATCAGCGCTGTTGCTCATGGCGGTACAAGAGGTAGTCGTGCTGGAACTGGTCTATCTGGCCGTTGAGCACGGCTTCCACATCACCGGCTTCGCTGTTGGTGCGGTGATCCTTCACCAGCCGGTAGGGCTGGAGGGTATAGGTGCGGATCTGGCTGCCGAAGGCGATGGCGTCCTTGCCGGCATACTGGGCCTGACGTTCGGCCTCCCGCTTCTGCAGCTCCAGATTGTAGAGCCGGGCCTTGAGGATGCGCAGGGCGGAGTCCTTGTTGTGGTGCTGGGACTTCTCGTTCTGGCACTGGGCCGAGATGCCGGTGGGGATATGGGTCACGCGGACGGCGGAGCTGGTGGTGTTGACGCTCTGTCCGCCCGGCCCGCTGGAGCGGAAGGTATCGAAGCGCAGGTCGCTTTCCTTGATGTCCAGTTCGATGTCGTTGCCGGCATCGGGGATGACGTCCACCGAGGCAAAAGAGGTATGACGACGGCCCGAGGCATCGAAGGGAGAGATGCGGATCAGGCGGTGGATGCCGCGCTCGCTGCGCAGGAAGCCGAAGGCATGCGGCCCGGCGATGCGCAGGGTGACGCTCTTGATGCCGGCCTCGTCTCCGGGCAGAAAGTCCAGTTCTTCCACATCGTAGCCGCGACGGGCGGCCCAGCGGGTATACATGCGCAGCAGCATCTCGGCCCAGTCCTGCGATTCCGTGCCGCCCGCGCCGGGGTGGATCTCCAGGATGGCGTCCTGATTGTCCTCCTCGCTGGAAAGGAGCATGACGAGTTCCGTCTCTTCCAGCAGGGCGGCAAGGGCGTCCTGCTGGTCGTGGAGGGACTGGAGCGCTTCTTCGCCGCCGTCCTCGGCGGCCAGTTCCTGCCAGGCCTGCATGTCGTCATGGGCCGTCTTCAGGCGGTCCAGGCGCTCGACTTCATCCTCCAGCTGGCGCTTCTCGCGCAGGAGCGGGGTCAGGGCTTCCGGTTTGTCCCATGCGCCGGGACGGGAAAGCTCCTGTTCGATGGCATCAAGGCGTTTCTTGCCGGCAGCGGCGTCAAAGACGCCCCCAGAGGTTGTCGAAACGCTGGGTAAGGGTCTGGGTACGCGCCCGGAGATCACTAAGTTGCAGCATGGGATTCCATGGGGTTAAACGTTGCGGCGCACAGGGCCGAAAAAGAGCAGGCACAGCAGGAGCAGGGCCGCCCCCACGGGCAGCCAGTGGGCGATGCGGTGATACAGGGTCGTTTCCGACAGGACGCGGGCCCTCCCCCAGTGGGCGGTCTCCTCAAACTGGCCGCCGCGCAGGACGATGCGGCCGCGCGCGTCGATGACGGCCGAGATGCCCGTATTGGTGCCCCGCAGTATCCAGCGGTTCTGTTCCACCGCGCGGACGGCCGTGAGGCGAAGATGCTGCAGGCCGGCCGGCGAGCGGCCGAACCAGCCGTCATTGCTGATGTCCACCAGCACATTGGCCCCGTCACGCACGCGCTGCTGCGCAAGCCACGGAAAAATGCCTTCATAGCAGATGAGCATGCCCAGTTCAAGGCCGCTGCTGCTCAGGGGAGCCAGCCGCGTGCCGGGCGTGTAGACGCCCACCTGCTGCAGGAGGCCTTCCAGGAAGTTCCATTGCAGCCAGTCCGGTACGTATTCCCCGAAGGGAACAAGGTGCTCCTTGTCGTAGTAGCCGGCCAGGCTGCCGTCCGGCCCGATGAGGTAAGCCCGGTTATAGACGCGCATGTTTTCCCGGCTGCCTTCAAAACCGGGGGCCCCGGTCAGCAGGGGGCTCTGCGTCCGCGCGGCCAGTTCGCGTATGAGCGGCGTATGCGGATTGGCGGCCATGAAGTTGAAGGGCAGGGCCGTTTCCGGCCAGACGATGAGCGGATGCTCGCCGGGGTGTTCGGCCAGCATCTGTTCGGTCAGGCGCAGATAGGTCTGCACGGTGCTGCGCTGGAAGGCCGGCAGCCATTTCTGGTTCTGGTCGATGTTGCCTTCGGCAAAGAGGACGGCAAAGCTGCCGCTGCCCTCCGGCAGGGGGTCCAGAGGCTCCTGGTCGAGCCGCCAGAAGCCGTAGCCCAGGCAGGCGAACATGAGCAGCAGGGAAAGCAGGGGATAGTGCCTGCCGTGGGGCGCCATGAAGAGCAGAAGGAGCAGGAAGACCCAGCAGCCGCCCAGCAGGTAGCCGCCCAGCAGGTCCGCCGGCTGGATGAGCACCGGCCAGGCCGCCAGCGCCCCGTAGAGCGGCAGCCACGGAAAGCCCGCCACCACCGCGTATCCCCATTCCAGCAGATACCAGCACAGCCCCAGAGAGAGGGCCAGCACCAGCGGCGTGCGCCGCCGCAGGAGATGGGCGGCCCAGGCAAAGAGGCCGCCCGCGCTGGACAGGCAGGCCGCCACGAAGGCCGCGCAGGGGACGGCCAGCCACCACGGCAGCCCCCCCACCTGATAGATGGGCAGGTATAGCCAGTAAAGCGCCGCCAGATGGCCGCCCCAGGCCGCCAGCCAGCCGCGGCGGAAGGCCTGCCCCGCATGACCGGCGCGCAGGCCCATGAAGGCCAGCAGCACCGGCGCCAGCAGGGCCAGCGGCGGCAGGGCGTCCGGCAGGAAGGGGAGCGGATGCGCGAAGCCCAGCCAGATGCAGAGCACGACGGCCAGGGGCAAAAAAGCCCGCGAGAGGAGCCCCTCCCGGGACGGGGCGGAGGCCAGCAGCATGTTATTCCTCATCCTGAGCGGGCGCGGCGTCGGGGTCAGGCTCCATGCGCAGCCGACGGATAAGCTTCTTGTCCGCATCCTGCACCGAGAAAAGCCAGCCGTGCAGGGCGAAGCGCTCGCCGGGGCCGGGCACATGACCGGCCTCCATGCTCAGGTAGCCGCCGATGGTGTCCACCTCGTCGGATTCGATGTCCACGCCCAGCTCCTGCAGATCTTCCAGCAGGGCGCGGCCGGTCAGTTCGTAGACGCGGGGCTCGATCTCCCGGATGTCTTCCTGCCGGGGGGCGTCGTGCTCGTCCTCGATGTCGCCCACGATCTCCTCGAGCAGGTCCTCGATGGTGATGAGGCCGGACGTGCCGCCGTACTCGTCGAGCGCGATGGCGATGTGCTGCTTGCGGGCGCGGAATTCCTGCAGCAGGGCGCGGATGGGTTTGGTCTCCGGCACGAAGAAGGGGTCCCGCATGATGGCGGAAAGATCCTGTGAGCCGGATCCGGGAGAGAGCAGGCTGCTGAGGATGTCCTTGGCGTGCAGGATGCCGACGATGTTGTCGCGGGTCTCCCGGAAAACGGGGATGCGGGAATGGCCGGACGTCACGATGACGCGCGCCACTTCCGGCAGCGGCATGTCTTCCGGCACGCAGTCGATGTCCGTGCGCGGCGTCATGGTGTCCTGCACCTGCAGGTCGTTGAAGCGCAGGATGCCGAGCAGCATGGATTCCTCGTCGGGTTCCACTTCGCCTTCGGCACGGGCTTCCAGGATGGCCTTTTCGAGGGATTCCTCGTCGTCGCGTCCGAACAGACGCCCAAGGCGCGACCAGATGCTACTGTGACTCTCGGGACCACCGTCCACAATGACCTCCTTTGTTGAAAGGCGCTAGTGATGATGTTTACCGCTCAGGCTCTCGACCCAACGCAAGATGGGGTCGACGCCCTTGAGCGGGGATGCATGAAACCATTTCAGCGAGCGTTCGCCGGGCTGCAGCAGCGCCCAGTTGGTGAACTCCAGCCCCACCAGGAAGGCCGGCGGATTTTCCCGCAAGCGGGTATTGTTGACCGAGCAGGTCGCCCAGAACGTGACCGGCTCGCCGTCCATCTCGAATACCAGCAGGCAGAATAGCGGGGAACCTTTCTCAAGGTCAACGGGGGGAGCCGCATCCTTGTGTTCCAGCGGGAAGCCGATGGCCATGCCCGAGGCGGAGATGTCCGCCAGGAAGAGCGGCGGCGCGGCCGCGCCGCGCTTGGCCGCCAGGACGGGCGGGCCGACCTGTTCGAGCGTGAGGGGCATGGGCTGCTGCGGGGTGATGGTCCAGAGGCTCAGCAGACGGATGCTGCTCTGGGGCGGCGTCACACGGGAAAAGGTGCGCTTGTGGCCGATCTCCATGCTGATGGGGAAGCTCATCTCCACCGCCTGGAAGGGTTCGTCGGGGATGACCTTGCGGATCTCGCAGCAGAATTTGAAATATTGTTGCCCGGACTGTTCCTTGGCGCGGAACAGCAGATAGGCGGGCGTGCTGGTCAGGGAATGGGCGATGGGGTCCAGCATGCGGAAGAGCAGTTTATCCTTCTCCAGCGTCTCCAGCTGCCCCCGGTAGCTGCGGTAGCCGACATCCGGCGCGTCCGGCTCTATCTCGAAGATCTCGCGCGAGAGCAGCGCCTCGTCCAGGATGCTGTGGATGATCTTGTGGAAGTGCTTCCGGGAATAGCGGGAGTGCGCGTGCTTTTGCCAGAAGTAGCCGATGATGAAAAGGATCAACCCCGCAAGCAGGCTCAGCGAGATGATCAGCAGCGGTGACATGCGTTTCTCCGAACGTTGATGGATGCGGCGGCGCAGCCCGCCGGTTCAGCGGGGTTCTGCCGGCGGGGGGGTGCGCAGCAGGCCCAGCTTGTGCAGATGGATCTCCAGACAACTGACGGCCGCGGGAGTCACGCCGGAAATGCGCCCGGCCTGCCCCAGATTGCGGGGCCGAACGCGTTGCAGCTTTTCTTCCACCTCGCGAGAGAGGCCGACGACGGCACTATACTCCATATTTTCCGGCAAGGGAACCGATTCCAGGAGCCTCGCCCTGGCCACCAGTTCGCGCTGGCGCTCCAGATAGCCCGCGTATTTGACGTCCACCTGCACGCTGAAGGCGGCATCCGCCTCCTCGGCCAGCAGGGCGGCAAGACCGGCATGCCATGCGGCCAGCTGCTCAAGCTCCAGTTCGGGACGGCGCAGGGCCTCGGCCAGCGTGCGCCCGTGCAGGCTCGCGTCCGGCAGGGAGGAGGGCAGGCGTTCCGCTTCGAGCAGGCGGCGCAGCCGTTCGGCCCCCTCCTGCTTGCGCTGGAAAAGAGCCCAGTGGGCATCGTCCACGAGGCCCAGCTCCCGGCCCAGCGGGGTCAGTCGGGCATCGGCGTTGTCCTCCCGCAGGAGCAGGCGGTGCTCGGCGCGGGAGGTGAACATGCGGTAGGGCTCCTCCGTGCCGAGGGTGACCAGATCGTCCACCAGCACGGCCATGTAGGACGAGGCGCGGTCCGGCAGGAAGGGCGGCAGCTCCCGCAGGCGGCAGGAAATGTTGAGCGCCGCCCAAAGCCCCTGTGCGGCCGCTTCCTCATAGCCGGAGGTGCCGTTGATCTGTCCGGCCAGCCAGAGGCCGGGCACGGGCTTGCTCTCAAGTGTGGGCGTGAGCTGGATGGGATTGGCGTAATCGTATTCGATGGCGTAGCCGGGCCGCACCATGACGGCATCCTCCAGACCGGGGATGGCCGCCAGCATGGCCTGCTGCACATCCAGCGGCAGGCTGGTGGAGATGCCGTTGGCGTAGACTTCGGCGCTGTCGAGCCCTTCGGGCTCCAGAAAGATCTGGTGTCGCTCGCGGTCAGGGAAGCGGGCCACCTTGTCCTCCACCGAGGGGCAGTAGCGCGCGCCGGTGCCCTCGATGACGCCCGTGAACAGGGGCGAGCGGTCGAAGCCGCTGCGGATGGCCGCGTGGGCGGCCTCATTGGTCCAGGTGATGTGGCAGCTCACTTGCGGCAGCACGGGGCCCGGCCCGCGAAAACTGAAACGCGGCGGCGGCGTGTCCCCCCGCTGTTCTTCGAGCTGCTCGTAATGGATGGACGAGCGCAAAAGGCGCGGGCAGGTGCCGGTCTTGAGGCGGCCCAGCCGGAAGCCCAGCCGCCGCAAGGCGTCGGAAAGTCCGTGGGCCGGCGCGTCGCCCAGCCGTCCGCCGGGCAGGTGGGTGAGCCCCACATGGATGCGCCCTTCCAGAAAGGTGCCGGTGGTGAGCAGGACGTGCGGCGCGTAAAAGCGCCGGCCCAGCGCGGTGAGCACGCCGCAGGCGCTGCCGCCCTCCGTGAGGACGTCCACCACCTCATCCTGCCAGATGCGCAGATGCGGCAGGGCGTAAAGGGTCGTGCGCACGGCCTTCATGTAGGCCTGCCGGTCCATCTGGGCGCGCGTGGCCCGCACGGCCGGGCCCTTGCTCATGTTGAGCGTGCGGAACTGGATGCCCGCGGCATCGGCCCAGAGGCCCATCATGCCGCCGAGGGCGTCGATCTCGCGCACCATGTGGCCCTTGGCCAGACCGCCGATGGCCGGATTGCAGGACAGATGCCCCAGACGGTCCACATTGCCGGTCACGAGCAGGGTGGGATGCCCCAGCCGGGCCAGCGCGGCGGCGGCTTCGCAGCCGGCATGGCCGCCGCCTACCACGATGGCCGCGAAGCGATCACGGGCGGAGCGGTCAGCAGCGGCAGAGCACATGGGCAAAGACCTTGGCGTCGCCGATGGTGGCGGCGATGGACGAGTGTTCGTCGGGCTGGTGGCAGGTATTGAGCAGACGGCTCCAGACCACGGCGGGCAGGCCCTGACGGCGCAGCAATGCCGCCACCGTGGCCCCGCCGATGCCCACGGGGCGGGCCTCCACGCCGTAGACGGCGGCGACGGCCCCGGCCAGCGCCCCGACCACGGGGCTGTTCTGCGGGGTGACGCTGGCCGCCTGATGGTGGTGGATGTCCACCGTGATCTCGACGCCGAAGCGACGGGCCACGTCCGCGGTGCGCGTCCGCGCGGCCGCCAGCACGCTTTCGGGCGTCACGTCCGGCAGCAGGCGGCAGTCCACATAAAAACAGTCGTCGCCGGGCAGGATGTTGATGCTGTCGGCCCCGCCTTCATGCCGGGTGGGCACGAAGGTGGAGCAAGGCGGCTGGAAGAGCGCGTCCGTCTGCGGGAAATCCTCCGTCAGGCCGGCGCAGGCCAGCACGGCGGCGGCCCCGGCCACAAAGGCGTTGACGCCGCATTGCGGCTGCGAGGCATGGCACTGGCGGCCGCCGGTGCGCACGCGCAGCCAGAACACGTGCTTTTCGGCCACTTCCACTTCCGAGCCGTCGGGCGAGCCCGAATCGGGCACGATGTAGAAGTCGTCCGGCCGGAACAGCTCTCCGGCCTGCTCGAGGACATGCTGCAAGCCCTTGAGATTGCCGCATTCCTCGTCCGCCATGAAGACGAGGCCGAGGCCCAGCGGAGGCCGTTCCGCGCCCGCGTCCAGCGCGGCGCGCAGGGCGGCGGCCAGCAGCAGCATGCTCACGAGGCCCTGCTGATTGTCCTCCACGCCGCGCCCGTAGAGCAGATCCCCCTCCCGGCGCACGCTCCACGGGTCGCTCGTCCAGGAAGCGTCCGGCCCGGCGGGCACCACGTCGGTATGGGCGAAGAGCCAGAGGGTCCGCGCCTCCCTGCCGGGCAGATGGGCGATGAGATTGGGCCGCTCGCCGCAGGACACGCGCGCATCCGGCGCATTGCACCAGCGCAGCGTGAAGGGGGAACCAGGGCCGCCGAGCAGCTCGGCGATCTGGCGGGCCTTGGGCATCTCGCCGTCGCCGCCGTTCTCCGGGCCGAGTGCCCGGAAGGCCGTAAGGCGGCGTTGCAGGTTTTCCACGGTATCGCCCTGCGTGTCCAGATGGCGCAGCAGGGCGTCGAGCAGCGGATGTGCGGACATGGCAGACTCCGAAAAGCATCCCGTCGGGATGAAAAAAAGGAGGCCCGGCGAGCCTCCTTGAGAAATAGGGACGCCCCACGGGAGGGACGACACGGAAAGCGTGCGGTCTAGCGGCCCTTGGCGGCGCGCTTGGACGCCTTGAGGGGGTTGACCTTGGCGGCGGCAGCCACCTGCACCTTCACGTGCGTGGCAAAATTGCAGCGTCCGCCCGCCCACTTGCGTTCGGGATTGGGGTAGCTGGAGCAGAAGTTCTGGCCTTCGAACTCCCGCACGCGATCGCAGCCTTCGCACTTTTCCACCACGGGGAGAACGGTGATGCCGTTCACAGCCACACCATCAGCCGTTTTGACGGCATTCTGCAGAGCAGTCATACTTTGTACCTCCATAGCGCCGCGGCGCTGGTAATTCTTCGGAATGGGCAACTATAGTAAAAATCCCTGTCCTGTCAAGGGGAATTCCGTACCGCTCTCCGCGCGGCCGGATCAGGCGGCGGGCGGCGTTGGACGCCCGCACCGCAGCCGCCGCAGGACGGGGGCGAGCACTTCCGGGGCCAGCCGCCGGGAAAGAGCGGCGAAGAGCAGGCAGAACAGGCCGCCGCTCACGGCCAGCAGCAGGAGCGCCTCGACCAGGGGCGGGAGGGGGAGGCCCAGCCGGGCGGCGCACCAGCCGCCCCAGGGCAGGGACTGCGCCCAGGCCGCCGCCGCGCCCGCGGGCAGGCTGCACAGCAGCACCCGCAAGGCGAGGCCGCCCAGTCCGGCGAAAGCCCCGCCGCCCCTGCGCCGCCGCCAGATGAGCATGAGCCAGAGCACATAGGCGCTGACGCTGACGCTGGAGACGGCGCTGACGGCCCAGGCCCCGTGCGGCACGGCCCAGAAATAATAGCAGGGCAGAGCCAGCACGGTCATGATGGTCCCCGTGACGGCGGGCGTGATGGTGTCGCCGCCCGCATAGAAGGCCCGCACCAGCACCATGTAGATGATCCACAGCGGCGTGGCGGCCAGCATGATCTGCAAAAGCGGCGTGCAGGCCAGCGTCTCCGCCGCCCCGAAGCGCCCGCCCTGAAAGATGACGGTGAGCACCGGCCGGGCCGCCAGCCCCAGCCAGACGGCGGCGGGGATGATGAGGCCGACGCTGGCCCGCAGGGCCGTGGAAAGGGTGCTGTCGAAGCGCTCTCGCTCCCCGCTGGTGACCAGCGCCACCAGGAAGGGGTAGGAGGCCACGGCGGCGGCCTGCCCCATGAGGCCCACCGGCACCTGCGTGATGCGGCGGGCGTAGTTGAGCAGGCTGACGTTGCCGTCGGGCAGCATGGTGCCGAACAGGCGCAGGAACTGCTCGTCCATGAGGATGATGGTCTGGCCCAGCATGAGCGGCAGGGCGGTCAGCAGGAAACGCCGGAACAGCGGATGGGAGAGCCGCCATTCCAGATGCAGGCCATCGGCGCGCGCCACGCGCCAGGGCAGCCAGAAGGCCCCCACGGCCGCCCCGATGGTCACGCCCACGCAATAGCCGCTCATGCCGCCGAGCTCCCACTGCGGCGGCAGGGCCAGCGCCTGCGCGCACCACGGCAGGCAGAGCCCGCCGAGGATGATGCTGCCGTTGTAGATGAGCGGGGTCAGGGCCGGGACGCGGAACTGCCGCCGCAGGAAGAGCAGGGCCGTCATGCAGGCCCCGCAGAGGAAGAAGACCTGCGCCGGCAGGATGATGCGCATGAAGAAGGCCAGCCGTGCGGTCTGCGCCGGGTCGAAGCCGGGCGCGGTGAGCCGGGCCAGTGGCTCGGCGCCCAGCATGCCCGCGCACGTCACGAGCAGCGAGGCGAGGAGCATCCAGCAGAAGACGCAGGAAAAGAAGCGCCAGGCGTCCGCCTCGTCCTCGGCGAAACGCCGGGACAGCAGGGGCAGCATGGTGATGGACATGATCCCCCCGGCCAGCAGGCTGTTGATGATGTCCGGCACCATGAAGGCGGCAAAGTACATGTCCGCCTCGCTGCCCGCGCCGAACTGCCAGGAGATGATCTTGTCCCGCACGAGGCCCATGAGGCGGGAAAGGATGGTGCTGGCGGCCAGCAGCAGGGCCGCCGCGCCCATGCGCTGACTGCCGGAGAGCAGGCCCATCAGCCTCTCCTCCCGCGTTTTTGCCGCCGTTCCTGTGGCCGTTCCTGTCGTGCGGAAGGCCGCCGGGCGGGCCGGGCGGTTTGCGGGGCCGGACGGCTGCCGCGCGGGGCACGGCGCTGCCGGGAGAAGGGGCGCTGTCCGGCGGGACGGCCGCGTGCGGCGAGTTTGCCGTCCGCCGGGACGAGGCGGATCTCCAGCCGCCCCGTGTGCACGTCGGCAAGGCGGACCTCCACCGGCCGGCCCAGCGCCCAGAGCGCGCCGCTGCGCTGCCCCACCAGAGCATGGCGGCGCTCATCCAGCGAAAACCAGTCGTTGCCCAGATCCTCGACCCGGATCATGCCTTCCACCGGCATGGATTCCAGCTCCACGAACACGCCGAACTCGGTCACGCCGGAGACCACGCCGTCGAAACGCTGCCCGATGCTGTCGCGCAGGGCGATGCAGGCCAGCCGCCGCGCCATCTCCCGTTCGCATTCCATAGCCTCGCGTTCCCGGCGGTTGAGCTGATCCGCCACCCGCAGCAGTTTTTGGCCGCCGGGCACGCTGCCCGTGCCGCAGCCCAGTTTCTGCCTGAGGGCCCGGTGCACCAGCAGGTCCGCATAACGGCGGATGGGCGAGGTGAAGTGGCAGTAGGCCGGGGAGGCCAGCCCGAAATGGCCTTCGTTCCACGGCTGATAGCGGGCCTGCGGCATGGCGCGCAGGCAGAGCCGGTTGATGAGGAATTCCTGTTCCGTCTCCCGCACGCCGTGCAGGATGCCCTGCAGGGCTGCCGCGTCCGGGCGCGGCGGCAGCAGCTCCGGCGCGATGGCCTTCAGGGAGTCGAAAAGCGCCTCCAGCCGTTCGGCGTCAGGCCGGGGATGCACCCGGTAGAGGAAGGGCACGGCCGCCTCCTGCGCCGTCCCGCCGAGGAAGCGGGCCACGGCCTCGTTGGCCGCCAGCATGCATTCTTCGATGAGGCGGTGTGAGGTCAGGCGTTCGCGCCGTCCGATGCCGGCCAGACGGCCGTCCGGCGTCAGATCGTACCGCGCTTCCGGCAGGTCGAAGTCCAGACTGCCGCGTGCCGTGCGCGCGGCATGCAGGGTCTCATACAACCGAAAGGCTTCCTCCAGCATGGCAAAGACCTCTTCGCCGCGCGGCCGGTCCTTCAGGCGGGCGCAGGCGGCAGGCTCCCGGCGCACGAGGGCGGCCTCCGTCTCCTCGTAGGTGAGGCGGGCCGCCGAGCGCATGACCGCCGGGAAGAAGCGGGCGTCCACCGGCAGGCCCCGCCGGTCGAAGCGCACTTCCGCCGTCAGGCAGAGGCGGTTCGCATCGGGGTTGAGGCTGCACAGGCCGTTGCTCAGGGCCGGGGGCAGCATGGGTTCCACCGAGGCGGGGAAATACCAGGAATTGCCGCGCGCCAGCGCTTCCGTGTCCAGCGCCGTGCGCGGGCGCACATAGTGGCTCACGTCGGCGATGGCCACCCGCAGCAGCCAGCCGTCGGGCAGGGCCTCCACGCCGATGGCGTCGTCGAAGTCGCGGGCTTCGGCCCCGTCGATGGTCACCAGCACCAGCGGGCGCAGGTCCTCGCGTCCGGCCATGTCCTCGTCCGAGGGTTCGGCGGGCAGGGCCCGCGCCTCGGCTTCGGCGCGGGGCGGGAAGGCCAGCGGCACCTGATGATTGAGTTTGACCAGATTTTCCTGCACGGCCACGCTGTCCTCGTGTCCGATGATTTCCAGCAGGCGTGCCTGCCAGAGATCGGAGGCCAGACGGCGTTCCGGTTCGAGCAGGACGAGGGCCCCGCGCGGCGGAGGCGCGGAGAGCTGTTCAGCGGGCATATCCACGCTGAAGGACACATCCAGACGGCTGTCCGCCGCCCGGCAGTGCAGGCGGCCGCCCGCCCGGTCCAGCACATGGGCGGGCAGTTGACGGCAGCCGCGTTCCAGCACTTCCACGATGCGTCCTTCGGCGCTGCGCCCGCGCACCTGCCGTCCGCGCGGGGCCAGCAGCACCCGCACGAGGTCCGTGTGCCAGGCTTCCCCCGCCTGCAGGGGGTGGATGAAGACATCCGGCCCCGTCACCTGCCCGCGCGCGTCAAGCGGCGTGACGAAACCGCCCGCGCCGCTGCGCAGGGCCATGTAGCGCCCGCGCACCTCCCGCAGGCTGTCGGCCCGCGACCAGAGGCCGCCGCGCTGGCGCACGGCCTTGCCTTCCCGCGCCAGGAAGGCGAGGGCGGCCTCCAGCTCCTTGCGGGCCCTGCGCGGCAGACCGAGCACCCGCAGCAGGCCGTCCAGCCGCATGGGGCGCTGCTGGCGGGCCAGAGCGGTCATGATCTGCCGGGCCAGGACGTGATCGACGCTGCCGTCGTCGCTATCATCCCCATGAGCGGGGCTGTTCGCGGCAGCGGCGAGAGGAATGTCCTCCGCCTCGCCGTCGCCCTTGTCGGCCAGATCGGCCGCGGAGGGCAGGAAGGCGGAGCCGTCCCCGGCGGGAGGCCAGGGCGGGCCGTCCTCCCTTGCTTCCGGGGCGGGAGCGGCATGTCCGGCGTCGGAAGCGGCCGGTCGTGGGGACGGGGGAGAGGCGCGGCGTTTGCTCATGGCGATGGTCCTGGCCGGCCCGCCGCGGGAGTCCGGCGCGGCGGCGGCGAAAGAGAGGGATAAAGACGCAGGGCGGGGACAAGGTCGCCCTTGCCCCCGCCTGACGGGTCATGCGCGGCAGCGGCCGCGCGGATGGCATTAGTCGCGGTTGCCGCCGAACAGGCGCAGCAGCATGAGGAAGAGGTTGATGAAGTCCAGATAGAGCGTCAGCGCGCCGAGGATGGCGCCGCGGCGGATGGCGGTGGCGTCGTCCAGCGGGGCGGCGTCGCCGAACTGGCGCAGCTTCTGGGTGTCATAGGCCGTCAGGCCGGTGAAGACGATGACGCCCACGCAGCTGATGACGAAGTCCAGCATGCTGCTGGCAAGGAAGATGTTCACGATGGAAGCGATGAGGATGCCGATGAGCCCCATGAACAGGAAGCTGCCCATGCCGGTCAGGTCCCGCTTGGTGACCGTGCCGTAAACGGACATGGCCAGGAACATGCCCGTGCAGGTCAGGAAGGCATTGGCGATGCTGCCGATGGGATAGACCAGGAAGATGCTGGACAGGGTCAGGCCGTTGAGCAGGGCGTACAGCAAAAAGACGCCTGTGGCCGTGCCCGAAGAGAATTTGTGGATGGCGGCGCTGAGCGCGACCACAAGACCGATCTGCGCGATGATGAGCGCGATCATGATCAGGGAATTGCCCAGGAGCGCCCAGGCGAGGCTGGGGGTGCTGGCCACGGCATAGGCCGTGAAGGCGGTGACGCCCAGACCGATGGTCATCCAGCGGTAGACGTGGCCCATGAAGATGCCGCTGACGCTGGCGGCGCTCCGGCTGGGGGAATAAGCACGCGTTTGCATCTGTACCTCCGAAAAGAGAAAAGGGAGACCCGCCCCGTCAGGACTGAAGAAGCGTTCGGGGGGCGAGAGGTTTTCAGTCATGAGATATTATAAGATGGATGGCCGGCTTGGCAAGCGTCCCTCAGCCGTGTCGTAAAAAAACTTCGTCCGGGCGCGGCGCGCTCTTGCCAGTTCCGGGCGAATGCGCTAAAGATGAAGGAGAGATTTTCCACGAGGTGGCCTGATGTCCCGTATCAAACGTGTTGTCCTGTGCGTCCTGCTTGGCGTATGCGCCCTCTGCCTGTGCGGTCCTCTGCCGGTCGCGGCGGCGGGAGCGGATCCTGTCGTGAAGCTGGAGACCAATTACGGCGACATCCTGCTGCGGCTGGATGCCCGCAAGGCCCCCATGACGGTCTCCAACTTCGTGCAGTACGTCAAGGCCGGTCATTACGACGGCACCATCTTCCACCGCGTCATCAAGGATTTCATGATCCAGGGCGGCGGCATGACCCCGGACTTGAAGGAAAAGCCCACCCGCGCCCCGGTGAAGAACGAGGCCTCCAACGGGCTGCAGAACAAAAAGTACACCGTGGCTATGGCGCGGACCAGCGAGCCGCATTCCGCCACGGCCCAGTTTTTCATCAATACCAAGGACAATTCCTTCCTGAACTACCGCAACGCCACGCCGGAAGGCTGGGGCTATGCCGTGTTCGGCAAGGTCATCAAGGGGCAGAACGTGGTGGACAAGATCGCCGCTGTCCCTACTGGTTCCCGCGGATACTATGATGACGTGCCCAATGAGCCCGTCATCATCAAGCGGGCAACCATTGTCGAGTAGCCGCATACGGGCTTGCAGCCCTCCCCCCCATCGGTAAGACCGATGCTGCATCCCGCGGACGAAGCCGGATTTGAAGTCCGGCTTCGTTTCGTTTTGGGCCCCGAAAAAAAGCGCCCTCACCCTTACCCCTCTGCATCATGCTGGAATTGACGCTCCTTCTTAAATATGTCCTTCAGGCCACGGAACTCATGCCCTTTCTCCTCCTGCTCACCTATCCGCTGGGCAGGCGCGGCAACGGGCGTCTGGCCGTCTGGGGCGCACGCAGCTTCACCCTGCTGAGCCTGCGCCTGTGCTGGTGTTCCGTTGCTCTTTTGATCCTGCATTTCGTCCTGACCCTCTGGCAAATGGACGATATGTCCACCCTCCCGCGCTGGCAGTGGCAGCAGACCGCCGCCAGCCTGCTGGCCTGCGGGCTGGCCGCGCTCTTCCTGGCCCTCGTGCAGAAGGCCAACGGACGCCTGCCCCAATTCCCGCATCTGCGGCCTGATGAGGAATGCCTCTATGACGGAGCGGTCATACGCCGTCCCATGCTGCTGACCGTGCCGGCCCTGCTGGCCCTGTTCGGCCTCATCCTCGTGCAGGGTGGCGTGCTGGCTCCGCCGCCTCAGGGCATGGCCCGCAACGACCTTTTCCGCCTCGTGCTCGGCGCAAGTCTGGGGACGGCCTTCTCCCACCTGTCGGCGGCGGGGGGCGTCGCCCTGCTGGTGCTCTACGCCAATGCCCGCATACCGCTGCTGTTCGGCAAGAACTGGGATCGGGCGGTACGCTGGTGCGCCGTCTGGGCCGTACTGGGCCTGCTGCCCACCTGCATCGACCGCTGGAGCGACATCCTGCTCCAGCCGCTGCTCTTCCTGCTGTCCGGCCGTCCGCTGTCCACGCTGACGGAAGACCCCGTGGCTCTGGCGACCCTCAACACCACGCCCGCCGCCGCCATGTTGACCCTGGCGGCCTGCCTCTGGGCCCTGCCGCTCTTCCGGCCCCGTCTTGCCCGTCACCTCTGGCTGCTGCTCCTGCCGTGGCTCTGTCTGCTCCTGCAGCCCCATGTGCAGCGGGCCTTTGCCCTGTAACGCCTGCCCGCAACATCAATGACTATTGGGGGGAAGGGGACCCCCTCGCTCTGCTGTCGATGCCCGTAAGGCTCCTGCGTCGCCTAACGGGCACGGCCTACGGCCGCCTTTCGGTCGCCGCCAGCGCTGGAGGTGTTCCCCTTCCCCCCAAGCCCCCCATCCCTTCCCCAGCGCGCTTTTACCAGGGGAAAAGTCGGGGGGAAGAGTAGGGATACGAGGCAACCCCGCCCCAAAGGCAAGCGGAACATGTACAGCTTGTTTGTTTTATCTGATTAAATTATTTGTAAAATTTGTGTTGATGCGCCCTGACAGGCGCGGCCCTGCGGCCGCCTTTCGGTCGTTACCCTTCCCTTAAGTCCACCGTCCCTTCCCCAAATGCGCTTCATGCATGAGGCCGTAAGTCCGGTGCAGCACGCACGCCGAGGCTGCGGCTGCCTGTCGTCGTAGCCGGAAAAAAGAGAGCGTTTTGCTGTGGAAAAGGCAAAACGCGAGGGGCGGCGTTCGCCTTTCCGTCTCATCACCGGCGTTCGTCCGCAATTTTTTTCGTGTCGGTATATTGACGCCTCGCCGGGACGTCTTACCTTCTATCCCAGAAACCCACACTGGGGGATGATTCTATGGCAGTAGAATACAAGGATTATTACAAGCTGCTTGGCGTCGAGCGCAGCGCCTCCGCCGAGCAGATTTCACGAGCCTACAAGAAGCTGGCGCGTCAGTATCACCCTGACCTCAATCCGGGCAACAAGCAGGCTGAAGAGAAGTTCAAGGAGATCAACGAAGCCTACGAAGTGCTCAAGGACCCGGAAAAGCGCAAGCTCTATGACCAGCTCGGGCCCAACTGGCAGCATGGTCAGAACTTCCAGGGTGCGCCCGGCTTCGAGAACATGCATTTTTCCTTCAACGGACAGGGCTTTGACGGCGCGGGCTTCTCGGACTTTTTCGAAACGCTTTTCGGCGGGGCGCGCAACGCCCGCGGCGGGCGCAACAATGCCGGTTTCGGCGCGGACCCCTTCGGCGGCTTCAGCGCGCGTGCCCGGCGGGGCCGGGACGTGGAGGCCGAGCTTTCCCTTTCGCTGGAAGATGTGGCGCGCGGCGGCAAGCGCAGCGTGACCATCCAGACCGGGAGCGGCCCCAAGACCCTGGAGGTCAACGTGCCGGCCGGCATCCGCGAAGGAGCCAAGTTGCGGCTGGCCGGACAGGGCGAGGCTGCGCCGGGCGGCAGCGCGGGGGACCTCTTCCTGCGCGTGCGCTATCTGCCGCATCCGCTGTTCAAGGTGGACGGGGACAACCTGCAAAGCGACGTCTGGCTGTCGCCGTGGGAGGCTGTGCTCGGTGCGCGCGTCCCCGTGCGGACGCTGGACGGCGAGGTGGAACTCAACATCCCGGCAGGCACGTCCTCCGGCCGCAAGTTCCGTCTGCGCGGAAAGGGGCTCGGCAGCGTCGTCGCCAGAGGGGATCTGCTGGCCCGCGTCATGATCCGCGTGCCGGAGCAGCTCACGGACAGCGAGCGCGAACTCTGGAGCAAGCTGGCCGAAACGTCCGCTTTTTCCGCCCGTCAACAACGTTCGTAAGGGAGGCCGCACATGAGCCTGTTACGTAAAAGCATCACGCTGCCCACGCCGTCCGGCTACATGGTGTGGGAAGAATTCGTGGCCAGCACGGGCATAGACCCTGACCGCCTGCGCGAACTGCTGGCGCTGGGCTGGCTGGATACCGGCAGGAACGCTACGGAGCAGCCCCTGTTCCGGGATGTGGACATCTACCGCGTCCGCAAGCTGGAACGCATCTGCTGCGATTTTGAGCTGCCCGTGCTGGGCGGGACCATCATCGTGGATCTGCTGGAACGGGTGGATCAGCTGGAACGCCGGGTACGCGACCTGCGCGGACTGGAAGACTAAAAGATTTTTTTCGCCGTCGCGCGGCAGGGCAGACCCCGCGCGCACGGTATGGCAAGGAGGCATTCTTTATGGACATCAACAAATTTACCGACAAGGCCCGCGAGGCCGTCACCGAGGCGCAGAGCATCGCGGCGGGCATGGGCCATCAGGAAACCGACGTCGAACACCTGGCGCTTGCGCTCGTGCGGCAGGAAAACGGCATCGTGCCGCGTATCCTCGAACAGATGGGCGTGCAGACCCGCGCCTTTGCCGTGGGCATGGAAGAAGCCCTGCGCAAGCGGCCGTCCGTGTCCGGGCCGGGCATGGACCCGTCCAAGATCATGATCACCCAGGGGCTGGGCAAGGTGCTGAGCGATGCCGAAAAGGAATCCCGGCGCATGAAGGATGAATACGTCAGCGTGGACCATCTGTTCCTCGCGCTGACGGACGTGCCACCCCTGAGCACGCTGGGCAACCTGCTCAAGGAATACGGCATCAGCCGCGCCACCTTCGGCAAGACCATGGAAGAACTGCGCGGCGGTGCGCGCATCACCAGTGCCAACCCCGAAGGGCTCAAGGGCCACAAGCTCTTTGCGCTGGATATGGGCGCGCTCATCGCCGGGGCCAAATACCGCGGCGAATTCGAGGAACGCCTCAAGGCCGTGCTCAATGAAGTGGAAAAAAGCGAAGGCAAGATCATCCTCTTCATCGACGAGCTCCACACCATCGTGGGCGCGGGCAAGACCGACGGCGCCATGGATGCCGGCAACCTGCTCAAACCCATGCTGGCCCGCGGCGAGCTGCATTGCATCGGCGCGACCACCCTGGACGAGTACCGCAAGTACATCGAAAAGGACCCGGCCCTCGAACGCCGCTTCCAGCCGGTCATCGTGGACGAGCCTACGGTGGAGGACGCCATCTCCATCCTGCGCGGCCTCAAGGAGCGCTTCGAGGTGCATCACGGCGTCCGCATCAGCGACTCGGCCATAGTGGAGGCCGTGACGCTCTCGCATCGCTACATCACCGACCGCCAGCTGCCGGACAAGGCCATCGACCTCATCGACGAGGCCGCCGCCCTCATCCGCACGGAGATCGACTCCCTGCCCGCCGACCTTGACGAAGTGAACCGCAAGGTCATGCAGCTGGAGATCGAACGCGAGGCCCTGCGCCGCGAGACGGACGAGGCCTCCCGCGAACGGCTGGAAAAGCTGGAAGGCGAATTGGGCGAACTGCGCGTGCAGCAGGGCGAACTGCGCAGCCAGTGGGAACGGGAAAAAGGTTCCATCGACGAGGTGCGCCGCATCAAGGGCGAGATCGAGCAGGTCAAGCTGGCCATCGAACAGGCCGAACGCAACTATGACCTCAACAAGGCCGCAGAGCTCAAGTACTCCACCTTGCTGGATCTCCAGAAGAAGCTGGAAGCGGCCTCCGGCGCGCAGGATGCCGGGGCCCAGCGTCTGCTCAAGGAAGAAGTGCGCCCCGACGACGTGGCCGAGATCGTGGCCCGCTGGACCGGCATCCCGGTAACCCGTCTCATGGAGTCCGAACGGGAAAAGCTGCTCCGCCTCGCCGATCAGCTCCATGAGCGTGTAGTGGGGCAGGATGAAGCCGTCTCCGCCGTGGCCGACGCCGTGCTGCGCGCCCGCGCCGGGCTCGCCGATCCGGCCCGTCCCACCGGCAGCTTCATCTTCCTCGGCCCCACGGGCGTGGGCAAGACCGAGCTCTGCAAGGCGCTGGCCGAAGCCCTCTTCGATACCGAGGACAATATGGTGCGCCTCGACATGAGCGAGTACATGGAAAAGCATTCGGTGTCCCGCCTCATCGGAGCGCCTCCGGGATACGTGGGCTACGACGAAGGCGGCCAGCTCACCGAGGCCGTGCGCCGCAAGCCGTATTCCGTCGTCCTCTTTGATGAGATCGAAAAGGCCCACCCGGACGTCTTCAACACGCTCCTCCAGCTGCTGGACGACGGACGCCTGACCGATAGCCAGGGACGCACCGTAGACTTCCGTAACTGCATCGTGATCATGACCTCCAACATAGGTTCCATGCACCTGCTGGACGGCATCAACGAGGACGGTACGCTCAAGCCCGGCGCGCGCGACAAGGTCATGGAAGATCTGCGCCACCACTTCCGGCCGGAATTCCTCAACCGCGTGGACGAGACCGTGGTCTTCCTGCCGCTGCGCCGCGACCAGGTCGGCCGCATCGTCGATCTCCAGATCGACCGCCTGCGCCACCGCCTGGAAGAACGCAAGATCACCCTCGACCTCAGCGACGCGGCCCGCGACTTCATCGCCGAAGCCGCCTACGACCCCGTCTATGGGGCCCGGCCGCTCAAGCGCTACGTGCAGCACCACGTGGAAACGCCCCTCGCCCGCAAGCTCGTAGGCGGCGAGTTCCGCGACGGCCAGCACCTGCGCCTCGACGCCAACGGCGACGG
Source organism: Candidatus Desulfovibrio gallistercoris (assembly GCA_019118745.1). Taxonomy (GTDB): domain Bacteria; phylum Desulfobacterota; class Desulfovibrionia; order Desulfovibrionales; family Desulfovibrionaceae; genus Desulfovibrio; species Desulfovibrio gallistercoris. The sequence continues at coordinate 23,414 of DWYJ01000078.1, forward strand.
CCTCGTGTTCAGCGTGGTCCAATAGGAGAGATTCTTGCGGGGGGAAGGGCCCCTTTGTGAACAAAGGGTCCCTTCCCCCCGCACCCCCCATCCCCCGAAAAACGTTATTTGTCCAGACGTAAAGCGCCTTGGCGCGCAAGGCGAGGCCAGAGCGCAAGCCAGCCGAATTCTGTACACACGAGGCCGCACAGTTTTTGCTGTGCGGCCTGTTTTTTTCATGCCGCCGGGGGACGTGACAAGCGGGCGACACCCTGTCGGGGCACGAGGTCCGGCAGGCTCCCTGACGAAAGTTTTGGGAAGGGAGAGGGGGAACACGAGGGGGAGAGGGAAACCGTTTTTCAAAACGGTTTCCCTCTCCCCCTCACATAAGGATTATTTTTTTGTGGGGGGAACCCCGCAGGCAGCGGTAACACGTCTTGGCCTGGACGTGTGCGGCATGCTTTCAGATAGCCCAAGGCAACGGTTGTTCACTGTTGATTGATCCGCTTGAGGTAGGTATCGGTAACATAGGCTGCATCTTCGACCTTGGAGAGTTCATCGGGGGAGATGCTTCCGATGGAAGCGAAAAACTTCGCGGTGTCGGCCAGCCAGCGCTGGATTGTGCTCATCCCCTTGGAGGCGTCGAAGAGTTTAAGCTGGCCTTCCAGATTCCACACCGGGTGAGATTCGAGATCCTTGCGAGCCAAATCCGCGGTATAGTTCTTTCCGGCCCAGTCAAGAAAGAATCGCCGGTATTCGGGAATAAGATCGTTCACGTCCGCCGTCCTCAGATAGTCTACGCCACGTAGATAAACGGAGAGGAACGCGGCGGTGATGTCAGGATGCGCTTCAGCGTACTTGCCATCAGCCACGAGCACCAGCGGAGCGCCTTTGCCGCACTGTGCGGCATTGCCCGCGACTTTCCAGCCTTTGTCCATTCCGGCATACATGTGTGGCGCCCACAACGCGACGAAATCTCCTATCCCGTTGGCAAAAGCCCCGATTGCCTGTGGCTGATCCATATTTTTGATGGTGACTTCTGATGACTTCACGCCGAGGCCAGCAAGCCATGCGTCAAGGGCAAAATGCGCCGAGGAAATGGTGGTGCAGAGTATGGTCTTCCCGCGCACGTCTTGTGGAGAGCCGAATATGTCAGGGAATTGCGGGGTATGCCCTTTCGTCCTGAAAATGGGGTTATCGGGACGGGCAAGCACGCCGACGCAGGAGGATTCGTCCGTGCCTATGCCGATGACTTTGATGCCATAACGCAGATTGCCCATCACAGTCGGGGCTCCCCCAAGACAGGCGAATTGCCACTCGCCAGCCGGGAGAGCGTTGAGTATCGCCATACCGGAGTCGAAAAACAGGATATCGATATCCAGACCAGCCTCCTTATCCCAGCCTTTTTCCTTCGCGTACCAGATGGCGAAGGTTTCAAATGAATCCATCCAGGCTGTTCGAATGCGAGTGAGCTCAGCCGCTGAGGCTGGGACGCACAGAAGAAGCGTCAGCAGAGCGGTGGCGAAGGTGGAAACAATCATGGTGAGGCGCATTGTATCCTCCATTGGTTAAAGCGTTTTGTCTTTGAAAAAGGCAAAGTACGAGGTGGCAGTACTGCGCCGCCCGGCCCAAAGTGAGCGAAAAACCGTGTTTTTTTCCCGAAGCGACAGGTCGTATGGTTTGAAACGCAGAGCGTTCCGACAAAATGCTTCAGGTGTAGAGCTTCCATTTGCTGGCGGCAAGGCAAGCCAAAAAAGCATGCACGAGGTTGGCCGCCGCAAAGGAGGTGATGGCCCCGTGGTCCGCTGCGGGCAGCACTTCCACCATATCCATGCCCACCAGCTTCAGACCGGGGCAGATCCCCTGCAGCAGGGCCAGCGCTTCATGGGTGGTGAATCCGCCCACTTCGGGCGTGCCGGTGCCGGGGGCGTAGGCGGCGTCGAGGAAGTCGATGTCGAAGGTGACGAAGACCGGCGTTCCGGGCTGTACGCGCTCCCGGGTGCGGCGGATGGTCTCGGCCAGTCCGATGGTGTGCACCTGCCAGCCGTCCAGGATTTCCATGCCTTTGCCTCTGGCGTAGTCCCAGGCGCTGCGGCTGTAGAGAGGCCCGCGGATGCCTATTTGCGTGCTTTGCTCGGGCAGGATGAGCCCTTCTTCCACGGCCCAGTAAAAGGGCGTGCCGTGGTTGTAGGGCTTGCAGAAAAAGTTGTTGCCCGTATCGGAATGGGCGTCAAAATGGATGAGGGCGACAGGGCCGTGGACCTTGGTGAGCCCCCGCAGTTCCGGCAAGGTGATGGAGTGGTCTCCGCCCAGCAGCACCGGCACGCAGCCCTGCTCGCAGAGGCGGGCGGTTTCCCGCTCGATGACGGCAAAGGATTCCTCGATATAGCCGGGGATGATGTCCATATCTCCGGCGTCCACGCCGTCCAGCACCTCGAAGATGTCCACATCCAGCACGTGATGATAGGGCTTGAGGATGGCCGAGGCTTCGCGGATGGCCGCAGGCCCGAAGCGGCAGCCGGGCCGGTAGGAAGTGGCCGTATCGAAGGGAACGCCCATGACGGCGAAATCGTTCCCCTTGACGTCCTGACTGTAGGGGAGACGCTGGAAGGTACGGATACCGCAAAAACGGGGAGACTTGAGAGAGTTGACCGGCTTGCCCATATTCTGTTCCTCCTTGGGGAAAAGGTCTTTGTTCTTTTTTGAGCAAGCGGCATGCCATGCTTTTTCTTATTGATTTTATTGTATTTTTTTAAAAACCCCTTATGTGTCTATTCATTTTAGAATAAGAGTAATGCAAAAATGAATAGATTTTGGTAAAAAATAATGATTTCAGTTGATTAGTTTGTATTCATTGATGAATAAAATGTATTCACTTCTGCATGGAATTTCCGGCGCGGCAGTAGCGGGCTATCTTGCGTGCCGCTGAGGGCTGGCTGATGCCCAGCGCCCGGGCCACGGCCACGGTGGTCTTGTAGCGGGCATGGGCGGCAAGGATGATGTCCCGCTCGCAATTCTCCAGCGCGGTCTTCAGGTCGAGGCTGTCGCTCTGGAGCAGGGCGGATGGCGTCGTGCCGAGGCTGACATGCTCCGGCAGGTCGGCGGCGGCTATCTCCTCATGGTCGGCGGTGATGACGCACTGTTCCACGATGTTTTGCAATTCGCGCACGTTCCCCGGCCAGGTGTAGGCACGCAGGTGTTGCAGGGCGGCTGTGCTGAAGCGCTTGGCCGTGCCGTACTTGTCGTTGGTCTTGCGCAGGAAGTAGTCCAGCAGGGGGGGAGATGTCTTCGCGCCGGTCGCGCAGGGGCGGTATGGTCAGCGGAAAGGTGCTGAGGCGGAAGAAAAGGTCGCTGCGGAAGCGCTTCTTGCGGACAAGGGCCCGCAGATCCTGATTGGTGGCCGCCACGAGGCGGAAATCCACGTGGGTGGGCTTGTGCGCCCCCAGCTTGAAGAAGCGTTTTTCCTGGATGACTTCCAGCAACTTCGCCTGGAGAGGCAGGGGGATCTCCCCCACCTCGTCCAGAAAGAGGGTGCCGCCGTGCGCCTGTTCGATGCGTCCGGGCTTGCCGCGCTGACGCGCCCCGGTGAAACTGCCGGATTCATAGCCGAAAAGTTCCGATTCCAGCAGACTGTCGGGGATGCCCGCGCAATTGATCTCCACCAGCGGCCCGGAGGAGCGCTGCCCGGCATGGTGCAGGAGCCGGGCCACCACGTTCTTGCCCACGCCGAACTCGCCGGTGATGAGGATGCCCGTCTCCAGATCGGCGACCTTGCGGACCTGCTCCAACACCTCCTGCATGGCCGCGCTGGCGTAGACCACGCCGCCGTACGGCAGGGGCGGGTTTTTTTCCTCGTGCGGGGCTCCGGCGGAAAGGATGTTCTGGTATTCGTCATAAAGGCGGAGCGAGTAGGCCGGATCGACCGTATAGCTGACCACCAGGGAAATGTCCCCGTTCTGGTCATAGACGGGCACGCCGGTCACGATGTTGAGCTGTCCGGACTGGGAGGTCTCGGTCAGGGTGACGACGCGCCGCGTCTTGAGCACCAGCGCGGCGACCGAGGGCGTGAAGACGCGCTCCGCCTCCAGCTCGTAGGTGGTGCGGCCCACCACTTCATCCCGGGAAATGCCGTAATTGCGTTCGAAGCAGGAGCTGACCCAGAGGATGATGCCGTCCTTGCCCACGATGGCTATGTTGTCATGCAGGGCTTCCATGACGGAGAACAGGGAGCGCAGGGAGGGATACTGGGCACAAAGGGTGCGATATTCCGTGATGTTCATGATGCGACCGCCGGGCTGGCAGGAGGAGATAGGCGTGCGGGACGCTCCCGCACGCGGCATGCGCCAAACGGCATCAGCCTACATGAGGCCTGTCCGGCGGTCAAAAGGAAGGGGGAGGGGGAGAGCGGTCAAAAGACCGTGTCGATGACGGCTCCGGCCAGCAGACGGCCTTCAGCGTCATAGACGGCGGCGATCTGGCCGGGCGCGCTGGGGAAGTGGGGGGCCTGCGCCTCGTCGAGCCGGATGTGCAGGCAGCCGTCGGGCTGGAGGCGGACCTCAGCCGGGACGGGCCGCTGGCGGTAGCGCAGCCTGACGAACAGGGGAGCGTCGAACAGCGGCTTCACCGCTGCGGGCGGCAGGAAACAGTTGGCCGGGCCGGTATGGCAGCCCCGCATGGCAAGCTGCGCCCGGCCGCCCACCAGCAGGGCCTGACGGGCTAGGTCCTTGCCGAGCACGTAGAGCGGCTCGCTATGGGCTATGCCGAGCCCGCGGCGCTGGCCTTCCGTATAGCGCCAGAGCCCGTCATGCCGGGCCAGGGGGCGTTCCCCGTCCGGGGTGCGCAGGAGGACGGGCCCGCCGGGAGGCGGCGAGATGCCGTCCGCGGCCCAGTGCCGCCGCAGGAAATCGCGGTAGGCGTCTTCCCCGGCGGGGATGAAGCAGATCTCCTGGCTCTCGGCGGGCAGGGGGACGGTCAGTCCGGCGGCGGCGACGATGGCCCGGCAATCCTGCTTGGTGAGACCGGCAAGGGGGAAAAGCGCGTGCCGCAGGGCCTCCGACGGCACGAGCGCAAGAAAATAGGCCTGATCTTTCTGTTCGTCCGCTGCGGGCACGAGCAGATGTTGTCCGGTAGTGGGGTGGACGGCGCAGCGGGCGTAATGTCCCGTGGCCAGCCTTTCGGCGGACAGCCGGTGCGCCGCTTCCCGCAGGACGCCGAATTTTATGGACGCATTGCACAGGGCGCAGGGATTGGGCGTCCGGCCCTGTGCATAGGCGCGAACAAAGGGCCGGATGACCGCCCGGGAAAAACGTTCGCGGGCGTCCAGCAGGTACAGGGGGACGCCGAGATGGCGGCAGGCCTCACTCAGGCCGGGCAGGGCGGGGGAGATGGCGGCCGCCCCGTCGCCGGACAGGCTCGCGGGCATAGCCGGGGCAAGAGGGGCACGGGGCCCGTCCGCTGTGGTGGGGACGTGCCAGAGGCGCGGGGCGTCTTCCTCCGCGGAAAGTGGAAGACCGCCGGGCGGCAGGGATCCGCCGGCGGTCGTTGAGGCATCGACAGGGGGGAGGAAGAGGCCGTGCAGCGCCAGCAGCTCATGGCCTTGTTCCCGGAGGCGACAGAGCGCGCAGAGGCTGTCCACGCCGCCGCTGACGGCTACGGCGATGCGGGCCATCAGAGGATCTGGTTCAGGAACTGGCGCAGCCGGGGATGCCGGGGAGCGGTGAAGATCCTGTCCGGCGCGCCCATTTCCAGGATCTGCCCCTGGTCCATGAAGATGATGCGGTCGGCGACCGTACGGGCGAAGCCCATCTCATGGGTGACGCAGACCATGGTCATGCCGTCTTCGGCCAGGTTGACCATGACGTCCAGCACCTCGCCGACCATTTCCGGGTCAAGGGCGGAGGTGGGCTCGTCAAAAAGCATGATGGCCGGCTGCATGGCCAGAGCGCGGGCGATGGCCACGCGCTGCTGCTGGCCCCCGGAAAGCTGGGCCGGGTAGACGTTGGCCTTGTCGCTGATGCCCACGCGCTTGAGCAGGGCAAAGGCGCGGTCCTCGGCTTTCTTGCGCGGGAGGTTGAGCAGCTTGATGGGCGCAAGGGTGACGTTCTGCAGCACGGTCTTGTGCGGGAAAAGGTTGAACTGCTGGAAGACCATGCCGAGATTGCGGCGCATCACGTTGATGTCGTTGTGATGGTCGGTGATGTCCTTCCCCTGCACGAAGATATGGCCGCGGTCGATCTCCTCCAGGCGGTTGATGGAGCGCAGCAGCGTGGATTTGCCGGAACCGGAGGGGCCGATGACCACGACGCGCTCACCTGCGGCTATGTCGAGGCTCACATCCTGAAGGGCGACGTTCTTGCCGAAATACTTCCAGATGTTCCTGATGCTGATGATCGAGTTGGGGTTAGCGTTTTCCATCATAGTAGTTCAGGCGGGATTCCATTATGCTGACAACCTTGGAGAGCAGCAGCGTGATGATCAGGTAGATGAGGGCAACGACCGTGTAAGTCTCGAAATACAGGTAGCTGTTGTTGGCGAAGCTGCGCGCCCGCTGCATGAGGTCGGGCATGGACACCACGGAGACCAGCGCCGTGTCCTTGAGCATGGCGATGCATTCGTTGCCGATGGGCGGCAGGATGGTGCGCCAGGCCTGCGGCAGGATGACGTAGAACATGGTCTGGAAGCGATTGAAGCCCAGGGAGCGGGCGGCTTCGGTCTGGCCTTTGGAAATGGCCAGGATGCCCGCACGGAAGACTTCGCCCATGTAGGCGCCGTAGCAGAAGCTGATGGAGATGACGGCCGCGGCCGTGCGGCTCAGCTGCAAAAGGCCGGAAAGGGCGTAGTAGAAATAAAAGATCTGCACCAGCAGCGGGATGCCGCGGATGACCTCCACGTAGGTGGACGCCACAAGATTGATGAGCCTGTTGCGGGAAATGCGGCCAAGGCCCGTCAGCAGGCCCAGCGGCACGGCGCAGCAGATGGAGAGGAGCGTCACCTGGAAGGTGGCGGCAAGCCCGTCAGGGACGAAGGTGAGGATGTCGCGGTAGGGTTCGGGTTTGAACCATGCCAGACAGCAGAGCGTGATGACGGCGCCGGCCAGGGCGATGGACCAGGCGTTGACGATGCGCCATTCACGGGGATCGGGAATGGACGGGCCCTCGGTGACCATGATGATGGTATTCTTGCTCTGGCCGTCGCGGCTGTCGGGCATGGCGTTTTCTTCAGTCACCATGACGATGTTGCCTTTGCTCTGGCCTTCGATCTTGTCCTGCATTGCCGGTTTTCCTGAGTAGGTAAGACGTCAGCGTGCGGGGGCACGCGGCCCCCGCACCATATGCGGGCCCTAGTTGGCGGCGCCCATCCACTTTTCCTTGAGCTTGGCTTCGGTGCCGTTCTCACGCACGATCTTGATGCCCTTGTTGAGCTTTTCCACCAGGTCCTTGCGGCCCTTCTTGACGGTGAAACCGTAGTATTCGGCATCGTCGGTGATCAGCGCGATGTTGAGCTTCTTGGCGTATTCGGCCTTTTTGTTCATGTAGTACATGGCCACCGGGTCGTCGCAGATGACGGCGTCGATGCGGCCGGCCACCATGTCCTGGATGGCCAGGCCCACGTCGTCGTATTCGCGGATGGTGGCGCCCACGTTGGCCTTCTGCATGACGAAGATGCCGGTGGTGCCGATCTGACCGCCCACGCTCTTGCCCTTGAGGTCTTCGAGCTTGGCGATGGACTTGCCGGCCGGCATGATCACGGCCTGATGCACTTCATAGTAGGGGTCGGAGAAGTCGAAAGCCTTCTGGCGTTCGGGGGTGATGGTGGTGGAGGAGGCCACGATGTCGTAGTTGCCCGCGGCCACGCCGGCAAAGATGCCGTCCCAGGCGATGTTGCGGATCTCCACCTCGAAGCCGGCGGCTTCAGCCACGGCGCGGATGTAGTCGAAGGAATAGCCGATGGGGGTCTTGTCCTTGTCGAGCGTTTCCATGGGCGGCCACGTGCAGTCGCCGGCCACGATGTAGGTTTCGGCAGCCGCGGGGCTGCACCAGAGGGTCAGGGCCAGCAGGGCCAGGGCAAATTTGCGCAGCATTGTGCATCCTCCAATGATGAAATACGTATCTGTCCGGCCTGCCATAGGCCGGACGCATGCGCACGGCGGCGCTGCCGACGGGCCCGCCCGACGGGGCGGAGGCCACGGCCGTCAGCCGTGCCGCAAAAAGTTCTTCGTATGTAGCTGCGGGGGGCTGATGCGTCAAGCCCTCACCATGAGTTGCCGGGATTGGGCTCCTTGTCTTCCTGCGGCGGGATCGCCGTGGCCGGGACGGTCAGGCGGCCGACGTTCTCGTTGTCCGCATCGTCCCGTTCGTCCTTGAGGGCCTGCTGGACGAACCAGTCCTCACGGATGCGCCACGAGGCCGCCGCCGTATAGGCGGGGGAGGAGTAGCCCACGGACAGCACGAGCGTACGGCGGGCGTGTTCCTGCAGGCGGATGAGCAGGGGGGTGAAATCGGCGTCCCCGGAAAGGATGATGAATTCGTCGAACTTGGTGGGGTGGGAAAGGTCGTCCATGCAGTCCATGACCAGGTGGATGTCGGTGCTGGTCTTGCCGCGCGAGGTCAGCGGCGGGCAGTCCACCACCTGGAAGGCGCTGCGGGTGAACTGGTGCCGGAACTCCTGATAGCGCTGCGGATTGAGGTAGCACATGCGTTTGAGGATGCGGCGGCGCACGCCGTCGCCGTAGAGGATGCGCAGGGCATGGTTCTCCAGCCAGCGCACCCAGCGGTAGGGCGTGCTGCCGAAGGCGCGGGCCGCTTCGGGGTCCGCCTCCAGAAATCGCGTGTAAATATTGTCAAAATCCACATACAAGGCACTGAACACTTCATCGAAACCACTGAATCGGGCCATCTTTGTTCCTCAAAAAAAACAAAAAAATCTCAGAACGGGGGAAAATCGCTGACGATCTCCCCCCAGCGGTTGTACACAGCCGGGGCCATGCTGTCCAGACGCCGGAGCGCCCGGCCGACGGACTTGAATTTGCCGGGCGTGTCGGCTAGCCTAGCCCCCACGAGTGCCGTATGTGGAATGCCTTTTCCGATCTCTTTCCGCGGACATCCCCGCACGCGCTGCGGACCCTCTGGCGTGAGGACCGCGCCGGGTTCTGGTATGCCGCCCTGTTCTGGACCTTCTGGCTGTCTTTGGCGAGCTTCCCCATCGGGTACGGGGCGCGGGAGGTGCTGCCGCCCCTGTGCGCCATCTTCCTCTTCTGCTATTACCGTCATGCCTGGTCGCGTTCCGTGTGGCGGCGTCTGACCCTGCGGCCCCTGTTCTATTGTTTGTGGGCCATGATCGCGCTGGGCGTGCTGTTCTCCGGGGACATGCTCTCCTCCCTGCTGCATGCGGGCACGGGGATCAACAAGGGCTTCATCCTGCCCATCATCGGCATGGAATGCGTCCGGGACGGCAGGGATCTGCGGCGGCTCGTGGCGGCCTGCATCGTGGCCTGCTTCTGGGAAGGGATGGACGGCATCTGGCAGGCCTGGACGGGCTACGATTTCATCATGAACTATCCGCTCAACAGCGGTCGCCTTACCGGCAGCCTGGGGGACTACTCCGTCGGCAACTACATCGCCCTGGCCATCATCCCCGCGCTGGGCGGCTGGCACATGCTGCGCCGGCATGCCGGTCCGGCAAAGAGCCTCGCCGTCTGCGCCGTCCTGCTGGCTCCGGCCTTCTTCCTGCTGCAAGGGGCCAGCAGCCGCAGCGGCATACTGGCCGTGGCCTCGGCCTTCGGCTTCTGGTGGCTGCTGAGCAGGCAGCGGCTGAATATCCTGCCGTTGGCAGGGGGGGCGGGCGTCATGCTGGGCTATGCGTTCCTGCAGGCCTCGCGCCTTGACCCCGAGACCGTGGCCAATGACGGACGCTGGAGCCTCTGGGAACTGGGCTGGAAGGTCTTTTGCGAACATCCTTTTTTTGGTGCGGGAGCGGGGCAGTACAATGCCGCCTTCCGGGAGCTGGGGCTGGTCCCGGCCAGGGACGCCATCACCATCAGTCATCCCCACAATCTCTATCTGGACATCCTCTACGCGCACGGCATCGTCGGCTTCCTGCTGGGCATGGCCTTTCTCGCGGGTTTTGCCTGGTGGGGCTATGTCCGCATCCGGCGGCAGCTCGCGCTCCGTCCGCGAGATGACGGCGGCCGCCTGTACTGGACGTTGGCGGGCTGGTTCTGGGTGGGCTACATGGGCTGGCTGGTCAACGGCATCTTCGGACACGACTTTTACCGCATATGGTGGCTGGCGCTGGCCATGACCTACCTAGGGATATTCGTTGGGGCCATCGTCAATGGCGAAGATCCGCCCGCGGCGCAACCTGTCCCCTCCGGCGGGACAGGACAACCGGTATAGACGGTAGCAGGAAAGCAGGAAAAAAAAGAGGGGGCGAAAGCCCCCTTTTCCGTAGCTGTCTTTAGAGCCTGCCGGCACTCTTTGCTGCTTGTTTTTTGGGGGAGGGGGAACCCCTCGCTCTGCTGTCGATGCCCGTAAGGCTCCTACGTCGCCAAACGGGCACGGCCCTGCGGGCCGCCTTCCGGTCGCGCTCTGCTGTCGATGCCCGTAAGGCTCCTGCGTCGTCCAGGGCTGTCGATCAAGTTTTATTCATTATTTCAGTAGATACAGCGAATTTGCCGTACATGTCCCGTCTGCTCTGAGGGGCGGTGCGCTGCACATCCCTGTTTTTCCCCTGATAAAAGCGCGCTGGGGAGGGGATGGGGGGCGTGGGGGGAAGGG
>DWYJ01000006.1 GCA_019118745.1 Candidatus Desulfovibrio gallistercoris
TGCGCTTCCGTCAGCGTCGTGGCCCCAACAGAACCGGAAAGAGGATGCGTATGCTCAGCCGTGCCGCCGGTGGAGCCGGCCGCATAGGCATCCGACGCTCCCATGATCATGCGGCCGCGCAGGTCCGGCACGGTGCCGCCCTTGCCGTCGCTGCCGCCGTCGCATTTCACCCAGTTTTCGCGCGCTTCCGTCTCTCCGGGCAGGATGGCGCGGCGGCCGTCGGAGCCGCCAAAGGTCACGCCGTCCACGGCGATGGGCACCCGCGAGGGGAAGCTGTCCCACGGATCGACCTTGATGGCGGCCACGGTTTCGGCCAGTTTGGCGACCTGTTGTTGCAGCGCGGCAAGCGCCTCGGCGCTTGCGCCGCCCAGCGCCGCGAGGTCGAGGGGGTCGCCGCCGTCCGCCGTGTGCGTATCCGCGTGAGGCGGTAGGATTTCCTTGCGCAGCAGGGGGCCCGCGCCCTCCTTCTGAAAAAGCCGTCGAAAAATGCCGGGAAAAGACATGCTGCCTCCTTATTTGCTGCGGATGAGGATGTCGCGGTCCTGGGGGACGTCGATGCGCCAGATGATGGTCGAGGACAGCGCGCCGGGCTCGCCGGACTCGTCATATTCCTGCCCGGCCGCGCAGGCCACGCCGTCCAGATACACTTCACACTGCGCGCCGCCGACGGTATACGGCGGCACGGCATAGGGCTGCCCCGCCGTGATGGCGGAGGCACGGCTCCCGGCCGGGGAATGCCGCTCCTCCGCCTGTCCGGCCACGCGGAGGGAGTCCGGCAGCATACCCAGCACGTTGCCTCTGGCGTCCTTGATGATGTACGACATGGGACTCCCTCCCTGTGGCTAGGCCGCCGGCCCGTCGGCCACCTTTTCAAACACGATGCCGGTGGGGCTCATGCCGGCGGGGATCTCGCCGCCCGCCTCGATGACGGCCACCTGAAGGCCGGCGTAGAAGGTCTTGCCGTTGATGGTGGCCGTCTCGCCGTCGGCGGAGATGCTTGCCAGCAGCACGGCATTGTCGTGGCTATGTTTCTGGGCCACAGCGGCGGACACGTCGGTCAGCTTGATGCCGCTGTCCTTGGCCACCGTGCCGGACGTGCCGTCAAAAGCCATGAGGTTACCGTCGGCGGCGCTTTCCGGGCCTTTCACGGCGCGGTCGATGTTGTTCTGGATGACCGTCCAGTCGGTATCGGCGGCTTCTTCCTCAAAGGTTTTGATGCACAGGATCAGGTCGCCCGGCTCGCAGACCTGACCGGCATAGGTGCCGCCGGTCTTGACGATGTACATGTCGCCCCGCTTGTAGCTGTCGGCGGGCAGGGTCTCCATGTCGCCGCCCGCACCCACGGTGCCGCACGGCCGGACGCCGGAAGCAAGCAGGGCTTTCAGGGCTTTGATTTCGGCCTCGACGTTGCCGCCGTCAGCCGTCTTGACCTGATCGGCGGTGGTGACGGGGTACACGGGCGTACCGGCGACGTCCTTCAGTTGCACTTTCGTGGATTCAGCCATGATGTTCTTCTCCAGTTATTGAGGTTCGATGAATGCCGCCCCGTCCATGCGCTGTTCCAGCGCCGTGAGGCGTTCCTCCACATCCGCCGGGACGGGTTGTCCCGGCAGCTTCGGCTGGAGGCTGTAAGGGCGCACCAGCACGCGCATCTCGCTCCCGGCCGGTACGGCGAACAGCATGCGGATGGCGCTCGACTCCAGCCCTTCCGCCGAAGAAATTTCTTCGTATTGTTTGCCCGCGCCGCAGGCCACGCCTTCCCAAAAGACATCCAGCAGATGTTTCCCCGGCGCATAAGTCAGCCCCTCCGGCAGGGCCAGCGTGCCGCCTTCCTCCACGGGCGCGTCCAGCGTCCAGACGGCCTCCTGGTTGCGGCGCAGGTCCTCCACGATGCCGGAGAGCTGGAGCAGCTCCAGCCGTGTGGCGTAGCCCGCCTCGCTGATCACGATCTCCACGTCCGCCGTGCCGGACATGATGATGGGCACGGACAGCTCATGCGTGGTGGCCTGCCCCAGCACGGACTTCAGCTTGTAGAACGGGGCATGGTTGCCGTAGGCGTAGAGGACGGGCTCGCCGTCCTCTTCCAGCGGCTCGGCCCAGACGCCGAACTCGCGTATCCAGAAGCCGCCTTCCGTGGTCGGGATGACGATATGGGCCCAGCAGATGTTGGGGTCTTCCTCGTCCTGGGACAGGCTGTCGATGGGACGGCGGTAGACCTCGCGCACAAGATCCACGGCAGCATCGGCAGGCACGGGAACTTCGCCGTCACCGTCGCCCACGGAGATGACCGTCAGGCGCACGGGGCGTCCGGCGGCATGGGCCGCGGCTTCCAGCGCCGCGCCAGCGCGGGTGAGCAGGCAGAAATACTCGGGATTTTCGGTGGCGACGCCGCCCGCATCGGGCAGGTCGTCCGTGCCGCCGGGAACGACGGCTCTTACAGTTGCGGACATACGCGACTCCTGGTCATGGTCAGCAGGGCAAGGGCGATGCGGCCGCGCCCGACGGGGACGGGCCGCGGCGGCGTGAAGGGACGGAGGCGGCCGCGCGAGCGGATCAGGCTCGTGACGGCGATGCGCGGGCGCGCGCTGGCCGCCGGCTCCGGCGGAAAGTACAGGCGCACGCGGCTCAGGGTACGTGTGATGCCCGCCGTGCCCACATGCGCACGGGCGGGCGGCACGGGACGCGGCGGAAAATGCAGACGCACGCGGTTCAGGGTGCGCATGACGCCCGCCGTGGCCACGGCTATGGGCAGGCGGCGCGTCGAGACGGTCTCCAGACAGTCCAGCCAGGAACGCACGTTCTTTTGATCAAAGATGATGCGTATGGCGTTCTCCGCGCAGGAGATGTCCAGTCCGGCCTCGCTCACGTCCAGGCGCACGCGGAAAAAGTAGGGCCTGCCCGCATACTCCCACCACTGGCGGATGGTCGTGGGCATGCGCAGAGCCGTTTCCAGCGCGGTGCGCACGGCCCAGGGCGTGCCCCGGCGGCGATGCAGCAGCAGGGAAGCGGCGATGAGCCGCCGCCGGGCCGGGGTATCCACGGCGGTCTCGTAGTTTTCGACGTGGAGCTGCCAGGCCAGATGATCCAGCAGGTCGTCCGGCAGCGGGGCCGGGCCTCCGGCGGCCTCGGTCAGTCTGGCCAGCGGGGGCAGCATGGCCACCGGCTCGATGAAGCCCGTGTCATGGGCCAGACGGGCGTAGAGCAGCAGCGTCGGGATGGCCCGCGTCGTGGCGTCGAGCACGCTGTCCAGCGCCTCGGCCGCCGCGCGCACGGTGGCGTCCCCGGACAGGGAGCCGGGCAGCAGATCGATAAAGGGGGTGGAACCCAGACGGCGGGCCATCACTCATCCTCCAGCCCGGCAAAGCTCAGGACGATGGCCGTCTCGCGGGCTATCTGCGTGGGGGAGACGGTCGTGAAGATGGGCGCGTCCAGCTCCACGCGCTTGGCCCCGGCGGCCTGCACGGCGGCGATGAGGCGCGTGGGGTTGATGTCCCGCCCGGGGCGGGACCGCTGCCACAGCCGCCAGTCCTCCACGGCCCGCGTCACGCGCTCCGTGACCCCGGCCAGCAGCACGGCGTCGGCACGGCAGAGATACCAGCGGCCGGACACGGCGTACTCCACCACCTCCGGCGCGCCCACCAGCACCTTGTCGGTGAGGGGGCGCACGGTCTCGTCGGACAGGGCCTCGCGCACCATGTCGCACATGGTCTCGTCGGGCAGCTCGCCGCCTTCCAGCACGAAACGGATGTCCACCACGCCCGGCTCCGGCGTGGTGACGGCCACGGCCACGATGGCGGCATCCACGGCCAGCACGCGGGCCTCGTAGGCCCCGGCGCTGCCCGCCACGGTGAAGCTCTCCGGGGCAAGCCGGATGCGCTCGCGCAGGCGGTCGTCCGCTTCGGTGTCCGTGCCCTCGACCGAGGCCGTGATGCTGGCCACGGCGGCCACATGGGGCAGCGGATCCACCAGCCTGTCCACCTGCCCGGCGGCAAGCCCGCTGCTCGCCGCGCCCGCGCTGGTGCAGCGGGCAGCCACATCGACATGCAGCGCACCGGGGGCGATCTCCGCGTCCGCAAGGGTGGCGAAGGCCAGAGAGCCGTCCCTGGTGGCCGCGCGCGTGCCCGCCGGGACGGGCACGGCAAAGGACAGGGCCTCGCTCAGCGAAAAGCGCAGGCTGAGGCGCGCGGGCTGGGCGGGCAGACGGCTCACGCCCATGAGCGCGCCCAGATGGTCAAGATGCGCGCCCGTGGCGTAGGCCAGCAGGCCCTGCCGCCCGGCTTCCTCGATGACCGCGTTCTGCACGCCGACCACATAGGCCAGCGACTCAAGAAAAAGACGCACCGGGTCGCCCGGTTGCAGGGTCGTGCCCGTAAGCCCCTCGTAGGCCGCGAGCACCGAGGCTTCCACGGCGGCCACGTCGGTCTCGGCAAAGCGGGCTTCGGGCAGCAGGGCCAGATTCACGCCCGGATCAGAACTCGTCGAAGTCGTCACGGTACGCCTCCCGAATTTCCACGCTCACGCGGGGGATGAGCCGCCCGTCCGCGGCATCGTCGCTGGAAAAGCTGATGTCCCGCACGCGGATGCGCGGCACATAGCGCTCGAGCTGCCGCCCTATCTCGGCCACCATGTAGGGCATGGCCTCGCTCATGGGCATATCCACATAATCCCAGGACAGGCCGAAATCCCTGTCCAGCGGCACGCTGCCCTTGCGCGTGGCCAGCAGCATGCGGATCTCCTGCGCAAGGCCTTCCAGCCCCGTGGCGCCGATCCTGATGCCGGCGCGTTGCGCCATATCGACGGTGAGAATACGCATCAGTTGTACTCCTGCAGGGACAGCTTGACCTCGGCAGCCAGCGTCACCCCGTAATGGATCTGGCGGTGGGTGGTCTCGCAGCTTTTGAGCACATGCAGGCCGTACCAGCGCAGGCCGATGACCAGCGGCAGCTCGTCCCCGGAGGCGGTCAGCGCCTCCAGCAGCCGCAGACGCGCTCCCACGGTGGAGAGGGGCGTCAGCGGCACGATCTGCACGGTCAGCGACACCGGGTCGAGGTCGCGGCCGGTGTGCTGGAGCCGGGGCAGGCCGGACACGACCTTGTGCTCGGCATAGACCTGCGTGCGGCTGAAGGAGAGATCGCGGAAGGTGCAGACCTCGAGCTCGGAGACGAGGAAGGGGAAAGCGCCTAGCAGGCCCTGGTACATCATCTCGGCTCCCCCGTCCGGCCGCCGTGCGGGCAGTCGTGGACGTGATGCAGAAAGGAGATGCCCTCCACGATGATGTCGCCCCCGGTCAGCCGGAACGTGCCCCGCATGGCCGCCTGCGTCGTGCCGCCACCGGCCCCGCCCAGCTGCATGGCCGGGGCGGAGAGCGTCAGCCCGGTGGCGCTGCTCACGCCGGCCGCGCCGGTCACGTCCACCTGCACGCTGCCGGTGGACGTCACGGCCACGTCGCCCCGCACCTGCGCCGTGAGCTTGTGCGCGGCGCGGTCGTACTCCAGCACGGTGCCGTCCTGGAAACGGCGCTGCCAGATGTCGCCGCTGGAGACCGGCGGGGCGGCCTTGCCGTACATGGCCCCGAGCACGAAACCCTGCTCCAGCCCGTAGCCGAGGAACAGGCAGAGCACCTGATCGCCCACGTCGGGCAGGTCATAGGCCAGATCGCCGCAGGCGCGCGGGCAGAGCACGGGCAGCCAGTCCGTGACCAGGGCGGCCGTGACGGTATCGCGCAGCTCCACGCGCACGCGCATCTTCTCCGGCTGCCGGGCCGACACGAAGCCTACGCGCACCATCTGCGCCAGCGTGTCCCGTAGCTGTTCCTCGCTCATGCGTCCTCCCGGGCGGCAAAGCGTCCCATGGTCTGTTTGTCTGTACTTGCCAAATCGTTTGCCAAGATGGACATGGCGATCAGCCCTCCTGAAAAAAGCGCGCTGGGGAAGGGAAGGGGGGCTTGGGGGGAAGGGGAACCCCTCCAGCGCCGGCGGAGGGGTTCCCCTTCCCCCCAACAGAAACCACGCATCGTCTAGACCATCCTCAGTAATCCAGCGCCTTGACCAGCTCCACGCCGGTGCGGTAGCCGCTGTCGCGCCCAAAACTATGGGTGGCCTGCCGGATCATGTAGTCCGTATCGAAATTGCCCCAGCCCGTGAGGCGCAGCACGGTCCCGGCCCGCAGGCGCGTGTCGCCCATGCACTCGAAAGAGCCGGTCATCTCCTCGCAGTTCTTGGCCCGCAGTTCGGCCATAGCCACGCGCTCGGCCTGGGCCGGATGCTCGATGCGTTTGTTGATGGTCAGCACCTTGCCCGTGGTGGGCGGCAGTTCCGGCTGATAGCCGGCTTGCGTGGTCTCGGAGCTGGCGGCATCGGTGTAGCCCACCACGCACTGCGTGTAGACGCCGTCCAGCGTGCGCTTGAACGAGCAGCGATCCGCCGCCAGCTCGCCGCGCGTGAGTTCCAGCGGCTCCAGCCGGTCGGCCGCCTGCCCGGCGTAGATGACGCAAAGATGTTTCTTGAGGGCCACGCGCAGGCCCTGCTCCTTGCAGATGCGCTGCAAGAAGGCGAGATCCGCCTCTTGCCGCTGTTCCACGCGGCCGTAGACGATCTCCGGGGCCTTGTAGAGCAGGTCCAGCCCGGCGGGGCCCACCACGTCCGCCGCCACGGTGGACAGGGGCGCATCGGCCCAGGCCCGCGTCTTGCGTTGCAGCATGAGGCTCGACTTGGCCGCCGCCGGCACGGCCTTGATGGTCACCACGTCGCCGCCGTCGCGGCTGGATTCCAGCGTCAGCTCGTCCACCTCGAAGTCGCCGCAATCCAGCTCTTCCTCCTCGCTGCCGACGCGGAAGCCCTGCGCCACGATGACCACGCTGACGGTATCGCCGTGGGCGGGCAGCCAGTCCCCCTGCCAGAGGCCCTCACGGTCCTCCAGCGAGAATTGCAGATCGTCCAGCTCGTCGTCGGCCTTGTCCACATAGGACAGGGAGAGCAGATGCGGCGCGAGATCCAGGCTCACGTCCTTGCCCTGTATGCGCATCTCCACAGCGGCCCGGCGCATCACAGACGCTCCCAGGGCGGCAGACTGCGCGTGCGCCCCGATCGGGCGGACTGGCCTGACTGGCCGCCGGTAGCGGGCAGGCTGACGGCGGTCTCCCCGCCGAGCAGCAGCGCGTCCAGCTCCTCGACATTGCAGGCCAGCACCTCGCCCATGCGGCGCTCCCCGGAGAGGCGGGCCAGCGCGATCTGATCCCAGGCTTCGCCCTGTGTGGCGCGGTACTGTCCGGCGGCGCGGCTACTGGGCATAGGCCGTCCTCCTGCGATCCGAGGCCAGCTTGTCCAGCGCCCGCCGGACGAGCTGCTCGAAATCGGGCTTGAGGCTCTCCATGATCTGCCGCACGGCGCGCGGGTCGCCCACGAGGCCGAACTGCTGATGCAGCTCCACACGCATGCCGCCCCTGTTCTCGTCCGTGCCGGTAGCGGGCGCGGCCTTTCCCTTTCGTCCGGCCAGCAGGGCCGGTGTCCGCGGCAGGGCGGCCCGGGGGCCGCCGGTGGCCATGAGGGACGAGCCCGCACCGCTCCCTGCGGAGCGGGAAGCGGGGATGAACAAGGTCTGCGGCCGGGCATTGTCGCCCGCCAGCGTCACCACGGTGACCGGGCCGCCCTGCGCACGGCTGCCGCGTCCGCTGCCGCCGGAGCGGGAAGCCCCCTTGCCGGGCTTTTTCTTGTCCTGCGCGGCCATGAAGTCATTGAAGCTCTGGTCGTACTGCCCGGCGGGCGGCGGGGGCGGCGGAGCCGCCGCAGCCTGTGCGATGGGCGCGGCGGGCTTGTTCGCGGCGGCCTGTGCGACGGGGGCGGCGCTCCCCGCCGTGGCGGACGATGCGACGGGAGCCGGGGCTGCCGAACCGTCGCCAAAGGCCTTGTCCCAGGCGTCGGAGACCGCGCCGGTGACCGCGCCGAGGGCATTGCCCACGGCGTCGATGACCGAGAAGACCCACTCGAAGCGTTCGCGCAGCCAGGTGAAAAGGCCGCTGAAGACGCCGGAGATGGCGTTGACGATGCCGCCGAAAAAGGCCGCCGCGCCGGACCAGACGCTGGTGACGGCGGTATAGGCCCAGGAGCCGAGGGAGCTGATGCGCGTCCAGACCAGTTCGGCCGCAAGGGAGATGCCGTTCCAGATGGCGGAAAAGAAGGAGACGACGCTCTGCCAGGCGGAAAGGATGGTCTCCCGAGCCCAGGCAAAGGCTGCCGTGACGCTTTCGACGGCCGGTCTGACCAGCACTGAGAGGTTTTGGAAAAGCACCGTGAAAAAGACGCCGAGCTGGTCCCAGTGCTCGATGATCCATCCCGCCGCGAGACCAAGCCCCACCAGCAGCACGCCGACGCCGCTGGCCAGCAGGATGCTGCGCAGACCGCCGGACAGCAGACGCGCCCCCATGCCTGCCAGACGGCTGGCGGCGGCAAAGGCCAGACTCGCGGCGCTGAGGGCCGATGTCCCGGCGGTGGCCGTGACCTGGGTGGCCGCCAGACGCAGCAGCGCCCCGCCCACGCCGTTGACGCTGGTGCGCACCACGTTCATCACGAGGCCCAGCGCCAGCGAGCCCACGGCCAGCACGCCGATGCCCGCGGCCACCCCGGCCACGGTGGCGGTCAGAGCCGGGAAGCGCCGGGCCAGATCGGAGGCCACGCCCACCACGCCGGAAAGGAAACGGGCCGCCGCGCCCACCACGGGCAAGAGGGCGCTGCCCACGGTCACGCCCAGATTGCGTACCCCCTGGCTAAGCTGGGAGATGGCCGTGGCCGTAGTCTTCATCCTGTTCGCGTATTCCTGATCCACGGAGCCGGACACGTCGCTGTTGGCGATCTGAAAGGCCTTGCGCAGAGTGTCGATCTGGGTCATGAGCGGCGTGATGGCGGCCACGGATTCCTCGCCGAACAGGCGGCTCATGATGCTGTTCCGCTCCTCCGGGCGCACGCGCTGGAGGGCCTCCAGTACGCGCATGACCGCCCCCTTGGCGTCCGTCTGCAACTCCTTTTGCAGCTTGTTGGGGTCGATCTGCAGATACCGGTAGATGGCCATGCGCTCGTCGGTCAGCCCGGCCTCCCCGGCGGCCATGACCTTGACGAAATTTTTCATGGCTGTGCCCGACACCTCGACCTCGGCCCCGGCGGCCTTGAAGGCCGTGGCCAGGGCGGCCACATCCTGCGCGGCAAAACCGGACCCCTGCATGAGCGGCCCCATGCGCGTGAAGATCTGGTCTATCTCCCCGGCCTCGGCGTTCATGGCGTTGGACAGGGCATTGATGACGTCGGCGGTATGTTGGGACTCCCCAGCGGTCATGCCCATCGCCGCCTGCCAGGTGGCCAGCGACTTGCCCGCCTGCTCGGCGCTGACGCCCCAGGCGATGGACATCTTGACCGCCTGATCGGCCACGCCGAGCAGCTGCTCGCGGGTCGTGCCCAGCCCGGCCTGCGCCGCGGCCGTCATGATGGTCACCACGTCCTCGAAGCTCTTGCCCGTGCGGTTGGACATGGCCTGCGCGTCGGCAAAGACCTGCTGCATGACGGACTCCGGCGCGTCCATGACCTTGCGCAGGTCGGCAAAAGTGTCTTCGGCGCTGATGGCAAGCGTGACCGGCATGGCCACGGCGGCCCCGGTCATGGCCGTGCCCAGCAGGCGGCTCTGGAGATCGGCCCGCTGGGCGCGCAGGGCATCGGCCTGCGTGGCATTGGCGGCCAGGGCCTGCCCCATGTTGCGCGCCCGCTCCATCTCCCGCGACAGGCGGGCATAGTCCGCGGCCAGCCCGCGCACGCTGCCCCCCACGCTGGCCGCCTGCGCCACGGTCTCGCGGTACTGGCCCGTCTGCCGGGAGAGCGCGCCGGACAGGCCGCGCACCTGCCGCTCGGCCTGCTCGATCTGGCGGGCCAGGGTGGTGCTCATGGTCCCGGCCTGCTCGGCCCGCTGCCAGAGGCCCGCCAGATGGGCCTGCGCCTGCCGCAGGTCGCCGCTCAGGCCGCGGATCTTCTCCTGCTGGGCCTGCATGGCCGCGCCGATGCGGCCCACCGGCGTTCGCTCCATCTCCCGCACGGCGCGGGCCACGGCCCCGGCCTGAGCGGCGGCCCCCTTGAAGGCCGCGCTGTAGCCGCTGGTCAGGCGTGCCCCCAGGGCGAAGGAGAGCGAGATCTCACGCGCCATGCTTCATCTTCTCCACGGCCTCGGCGGCCAGCAGATAGTCCGTGAATTCCGCAGGCGTCAGCCCGCGCAGTTCGTGGCGCGACCAGCCGGTCAGGCCGGCCAGCGCCACGAGCCCCTGCCTCAGTTCGGCGAGCCGTCCGGCGATGCCGTCGTTTCCGTAGGGTTTTCCCCGGCGGGTTCCGCGTCCGCCGTGCCTCTGCCGTTGACGGCCGACAGAGCGTCTCGCAGCGCCGCATAATCCGGCCCGCTCATCTCCCGCAGCGCGTCATAGGGCAGGCGGGTCACCTTGGAGAGCAGGCATATCTCCACCGTGACGGGGTTGCTGCCGCGCTGCATGGTGACGGCCTGCTGCATGGCGTCTTCCTCGTCGCCCACGGTGGAGGCCCGCACGACGACTTCCGCAAGTTCCTTGCCGCCCACCTGCACGGGCGTGCGCAGACGGACGGTACGACTGGCTCTGGACATGATGTGCTCCTTTCAAGTTTGGGTGTTCACGCAGCCCCCCGGCAAGCAGCCGCCGTTTTTCTCGTGGCGCTTATCTCAGTCCCCTTGAAAAAAGCGCGCTGGGGGAAGGGATGGGGGCTTGGGGGGGGGAAGGGGAACCCCCTTCCGCGCGAGGCGAGGGGCGTACAGGCCGCGCACGGCGATGCCGTCATTAGGGAACCCCCTTCCGCGCGAGGCGAGGGGGTTCCCCTTCCCCCCAAATACGCCGCTTTAGACATTGAGGCCGATCTGGCTGCGCACCGTGGCCAGCAGATCGACGCCGTTGACGTTATGGATGAAGTTCAGCTTGTCGATGAGGAGCTTCTCCTCCCCGTCCAGCAGGATCTGCAGGCGGGTCAGCTCCAGTTCCAGCTCGTTGCCGTGCTTCTTGCCCTGTTCCAGCGAGCCCAGGGGAAAGCTCTTCACCCGGCCGACCATGTTGACCCGGAAGGGCAGGGACACGCGCTGCCCCGTGGCGTCGTCCGTGACCTGCAGAGCGGCCCAGCACTCGTAGAGGGCCGAAGCCGTCCAGTCCAGGGTGTGGAAGATCTTTGTTTCAACGGAGGTGAAGGAGAACTTGACGGACAGGCTCTCGGTGATGCCGATGGTGGGGTTTTCGATCTCCCCGGCAACGCCGGAGCCGGAGAGGGTCTCGGTCATGTACTTGATCTCCGGCATCTCCAATGTGGCGACGCCGATGAGGTCGTTGCCGTCGTGGTAGACGCGGTACGCTATCGTTTGTTCCGGACGGTTGGGCATGGATGATCTCCTTAGCCGAACAGGGCCGACAGGTTGGCGGTATCGAACTCAAAGGTGGCTTCCACGTCGCGCGCGGCCGGGGGCGGCGTGATGCGCAGGCGGAAACGCATGATGCCGTCGATGAGGTCGGTGGTCGGATTGTCCGTGGATGCGAAGGTGATGCTGCCGCCGAGGATGATCTCGCGGGCCGTGTAGCCATCCAGCCTGATCTGCTCGGAGGTGAGGAAGGTCTGCACCAGCCGTCGGGTCAGCGGCGCGTCCACCTTGGCGAAGTAGGTCAGGATGAACTGGGCCTGATACCAGTTGAAAAAGCGGCGGATGCCGTCCTGCGCGTCCTTGGGATCGGTGTTGGAGGGGTAGCTGGCCATGCGGCCGCCCCAGCTCTTCATGCCGCCGTCGAAGTTGCTGACAGAGTAGATGCCCTGGCCGTTGAGATAGTTGGCCTTGGTCAGGTCGAGCCAGAGCTCGTGCCACTGGCCGTCGTCCCCCGCATAGCCGCAGGAGGTGATGGACAGCAGCTTGTTGCTGGGGCTGGCGTAGGGGATGCCGTCGTGATCGGCGTCCGTGGAGGCTATTACTCCGGCCAGATGGGTGGCCAGACCGTAGACCTCGTCGCCCAGTCTGACCTTGGGCCAGCAGACGAGCATGAGCGGGTCGGTGAGATTGTGCTTTTCCTTGTAGGCGGGCACGTCGCTGTACTTGGTGACGCCGTCCTCGCCGTCGCTGGGGATGTCCACAACGCAGACGGCCTTGAACAGGCCGTTGATGCCGTCGCACTTGGCGGCCATGACCACAGCCACGGCCGGGTCCTCGCAGAAGCGTGGCGCCAGCACGATGGACGGCACGAGCCGGAAGCGCGGGAAGACCTCGTCGATGAGCTCCAGCCCCGTGCCCAGCCCGCTTTGCGGGTCGATGCCGCCCATGATGTCCTCGGACGTGACCTTGCTCACGTCGGCGTGGACGTAGGCGGCCTTCACCGTGCCGCCCTCGGGGATGGCCCCGCCAGGCAGACGGCTCAGCAGGCCGGTCACGGCGTCCGCGACATAGTCCGTGCCGGCGGTGTAGGCGGTCTCGCCGCTCTCGTCGGTGAGGGTGAGCTCGCGCACGCCGCCGTGGGCCAGCCGGGCCGTATCCCTGTCCAGCGCCGAGGTGCTGAAGATCGGGCGCTCGTCCGTGACCTCGCTTGCGTGGCGCTCCGGGTCAAAGACGTTGACGCAGACCACGGGCGCGCCGCCGTAGAGGGCGAAGTGGCTGTAGATCAGCTCCTGCAGGCTGTAGTCGCTGAAGTGGTCGGCGTCCCAGCCCATCGTCTGCACGAATTCATCATAAGAATAGAAGAGCTGCGGCACGTTGACGGGGCGGGGCGTGCTCTCGGCCAGCAGGTGGACAGGGGCCGTGCCCACGGCAAAGACCACGGCGCTGTCCACCGTGCGGGCGGGCAGGATGCTGGTGGCCTTTTCCGACGTATAGATGCCGTGACGGTAACCGGTCGTCGCCATAACTGTATCCTCCTGACTCAGGCGCGGGCCGTGGACGCGGCGGCCACGGCGGCATGGGCCCTGTGCGTGGCCGTGCCGGGCATGGTGAGCAGCATACGGGCCGTGGCCAGCTCGCTCACGGGGACAAAGAGGGTGCGCAGCTCCTCGTGTTCGGTCAGCAGGCCGCCGAGCGCGGGGAAGGCTTCCTCCGGCGCGCCGCGCAGGAGGGTGTTGTGCCGCAGGGGCAGGCCAAAGGGCCGGTCCGGGCCGATGTACATGAGGGTCGGTTTGCTCATACAGACTCCACAGCGGATGAGGGGGCAAGGGCCGTCAGGGGCGGCCAGGTATAGTTCCAAGAGGTCTCGAGCGTGGCCAGGTGGTATTCGTTCCAGCGGTCGCGCGGGCCGGGGATGGCGGCCTTGAGCGGTTCCTCCAGCGCGAAGCGGTCGGCCAGGAGGCGCGTGGTCCAGATGACGCGGCGCAGGAGATCCAGCAGCTCGGCCAGCAGCAGGCCCGCCTCCTCCTGCGAGACGGGGCTGTAGACGCCTAGGGCGAGCGCCACGCTGTCGCGCAGCACGACCCGGTGATCCGCCTCGCTGGCCACCTCGCCCCCGCTCCAGCGCAGGACGACGAAGGGGTAGCAGGCCTCTTCCTGTTCGCGGGGCAGGCCGTGCAGATAGACGCGGGCCGGTCGCGCCGCGCTCCGGGCCGCCGGGAAGGGGCGGGCCGCAAGCTCGGCCGTCAGCCGGTCGCGCAGGGCGCACAGCAGGAGGCGGGAAGTCATCGTCCGCCTCCCAGACCGGCCAGCAGGTTGTCGATCTCGTGCCGCAGGCGCGGGGAAAAGACCTCCTCGGCCCTGGCCATGATGCGCTCCTGGCTCTCCTGCCGTTGCAGGGCCTGCACGGGCGACGGGCCGAGGAGCATCTCCAGCTCGCGGCCGTGCCGCACGAAGATGCCGTAGCCGCCCTGCGGCTTGCGGATGACGAAGCTCTTGCTGCCGCCTCGGTGGGAGCGGGCCGCATAGCGGGGGCCACCGCGCAGGATCTGCACGCTGATGCCGTCCGCTGGCCGCTGCGAGGGCGGCAGGGGATGGTCCGGCGTGGCCAGGAAGTGGATGAGGCTCACGCCCGGCCGGCCGGAGATCTCCAGCGTGCTCTGCAGCTTGCCGGGCCGGGCGCTGCGGATGAAGATAGTGTCGAAAAGCTTGTCCGCCGGGGCCGTATAGGCGCGCCGGGCGATGCGGCTGGCCTCGGTACGGGCCGCCGAGACGCCCCGGTTGAGCGCCCGGGCGATGGCCTTGCCCGCATTGGCCGGGCCAAGGGCGTCCAGCGCGGCCCGGCACTGCTCCAGGGCCTCGTCCACGCCGTCGATGTGCAGTGCGATGCTCATACTCGCTCCCGATAGAGTTGCAGGGTGAGCAGGCCGCCGTCGCGCTCCGCGCGGAGGACATGCCAGCCCTCGTGCTGGAAGCTGATCTTCCGGCCGGGCAGCGGGTCCTCCGGCAGATCCGCCGCCGCGAGGTAGAGGGTCAGGCCCTCGTAGCTCACGAGCGGACGGTCGTTGCCCTCGCTTGACTCCAGCGTCAGCGGCTCGCAAAGGCAGAGGATGCCCTCATGCCCGGCCAGTTCCACGGCCTCGGCGAACTCGCCCGGATCGAGGAAGACCTCGCGCAGATCGGCGGCCAGCATCTCCCGAAAATCCATACTGTCCTCCTATTCGCCCAGCAGACCCCGCAGCCATTCCAGCAGCAGCACCAGCCCGGACAGCCCCAGGGCCGACAGCCCAGCCCAGAGCAGCTTCATGGCCCAGGAGGCCCCGCGCAGCATGCTCTTGTCATGCTCCAGGGCGCTGAGGCGGGCCTCGTGCGCCTGACAGCGGTCATCGCGCAGGGTGTCGGCCTCGCGCCTCTCGGCCCGGGCCGCTTCCACGGCGGCCACGGCCTGATCGATCTTGCCGTCCAGACGCCTGCCCATGTTGTCCAGGCTGCGCTCGATGCGCCGTCCCTGTTCCTTCTGGGCGTCCATGCCCGCTTCCAGACGGCCCAGCGCCTTCTGCTGATCCATCTGGCCCTGCAAAAGCTGCTCGCCCAGCGTCCCGCCCGGGCGCGTCGGGCCGTAGCGCGGTTCGACCGTCATCGTGCCTCCATCGTCTCGATCCAGAGCAGGAGCTCCCCGGCCTCGGCGGCGGGCAGGTGCAGCCACTGGCCGCTCTCCGTCCGCAGGCTCTCGCCGTCCTGCCAGCACCAGCCGTCAGTCAGCAGTGCGCCCGGCGTCGCCGGAGCCGGAGGAACGCTTGTCCCCGCCCCCGAACTTGCGCAGCCACTGGCCGCCAGGGTCAGCACGCACAGCATCCACGCGAGCACGCGCCTTGCGCGCCCGCCAGTCCGCCAGCAGGGCCGCCAGCACGCGCACCAGCGCCAGAAAGGCCTTGCCCATGTCACAGCCGCTTCCGCGCCGCCGCGTCGTCGGCGTTTTTGGCCTTGCCCGCGTTGAAGCCCAGGGCGTTGACCACGGTGTAGAGCAGGCGGACGAGGGCAGGGGCATCCTCGGCCGGACGCGGCCAGAGGGCCGACACGGCCGCGCAGAGCGTGACCACCAGCGTGACCCAGCCCTCCCAGCTTGCGGGCAGCATGGTCAGCAGGCCGGACAGGGCCTCGCCCGCGGCCTCGGCCGTCGCGCCGTCCGCAAGCTCCTCGGCCGGCACGGCGGCCGGGCAGCAGAGCAGACAGAGGCAGAGTACAGACAGATAGCGTTTTTTCATGGTCACTCTCCCAGCGGTTCGGCGGTGTGGGTGCGCGTCAGCCAGCCGTCTGTGAAACGGCGTTGCGAGGACTTGCCCGCCGCGATATTGATGTAGTGCGCGCCCTGCATGCAGTTGAGGGCATGGACAAGGGCCGCCTCGTTGGTGCGGGCACGCAGCAGCAGGGCCAGACCGTCCAGGGTGCGCGGGCCGATGGCCCCGTCCACCACCAGATCCGGGAACAGGGGCCGCTTGTGCGCTTTGTCCCAGTTAAAGGCGTTGATGACCCGTTGCAGCAGACGGCCCGCGCCGCCCTTGCCGAGGTTCACGGCCTGCTCGAAGATCTCATTGGCCAGGGCCTGCGGCAGCGAGCCCAGACCCAGCCGATCCCACCATTCCGTGCGGTACCAGTCCCGCACGGCGTTGCTCAGGTCGGGCAGCGCGGCCAGATGACGGGAAAAGGCGGCCGCGCCCTGTTGGAAGGACGGATGCGCCCGGGCCGCGTCGATGACCGCCCAGCCCGGCCAGGCCGGGAAGAAGTTACGGGCGATGCCGGCATAGGTCTCGCCGCCGCGATCCGCCGGGTCGTTGCACCAGCCGCCCTCGTACCGGGCCAGCGGCGCGTAGGCTGTGAGGAAATCGGCCATTATGCGGTCACTCCTGTCAGGACATAGCCCGCGCCGGGGAACTGGACGCATTCATCCGTGTTCTGGCGCACGCGGTAGATGGTGCTGCGGGTCTGTTCCTCGCGGTAGCTCTCGGTGGTGAGCTGGCCGGAGTCCTCTCTCCAGACGAATGTCCGGCCCAGGCAGGGCTCGCGCAGATCGCCGCCGCCGGAGCTGAGGCAGGCCAGCAGCACCCTGTCGCGCGGCCAGAGGGTATCGACCTTGAGCTTGCCGGAACCGGCATTGTAAAGGGCGTTGGCCACCAGGATGGTGGGCACGCCGAAATAGGCCTTGAGCTGTTCGATGGTCAGCTCGCCGCGCAGGGCATTGGGGCTCGTGTACTTCACCCGCTCCATGACCGCCTCGCACATGCTGACGTGACGCAGGATGTCCGCATCCAGGATGAGCGCATTGGCCTGCAGGCCGACGGAAAAGCGGAAATGCTCCTTGGCCTTGTTGACGTCGGCCAGCGGGTCGGCATCGGCATAGCCGGACCATGCGTGGCCCACCGCGCCGCTGGGCAGGGCGTCGTTGCCGATGGTGGCATCGACCACGCGCTTTTCCTGACTGCGCAGCACCATGAGGGTCGCGCGCTGCACGGCCACGGTCTCGGCGTCGAAATAATGCTTGTAGAGCTGGGCTTCCGTATCATCCAGCGGTTCTTCCCAGCCGTGTTCGCGGCAGAAATACTCGGCGGATTCGAAGTCGTAATCCCCGCGGGCATAGGCGGAACGCGGCGCGCGGGCGGTATCCTGCATCTCGAGCATGGCCCGGGCCGGGATGACCGGATATTCCGCGGACTGTCTGTCCGTCTCAAAGACCGGCAGCACCTGAAGGCCGATAAAGCCCTGACGGCTGGCGTCCAGAGAGAATTCGTAGGCCAGGACGCCCAGTTCGGGGCGAAACGTGCTTTGTGTCGTGGGCATGTCTACCTCGCATCAGGCTCCCGCCCCGGCGGGAGTAGCAGATGGTGTGCGGGAAAAAAGGGGAAGGACGCGCAGCGTTTCATCCTTGCTCGCGGCGGACAGGGCCATGCCCACGATGAGCGCGCCGCCGCTGTGGGCCGCCACCGCACCGTCCGCGGCGGGCATGAGCAGCGCGCCGGGCGTGATGCTGCCCGCGGCCCGGCACTCGAACGTGCCTTGCGCGTTCATCAGCCGCACGCTGACATGATCGCCCGCGGCGGCAGCGCCCAGCTCGGTAAAGCCCACGGGCGTGCCGTCAGCGCCGCAGACCTTCAGGCCGCCGCTTTCCAGCTTGACCAGACTGGCCCGGGCGATGGGCGCGGCGGCGATCAGGGTGATCCGGGAAGATTCGTGGTAAGGCATCAGGCTTCCTCCTTCTGCATGGCGGCCAGCCAGGCGGCATGGGCTTTGGGGTGGCGTCTGGCCACCTCGGCCATCGCCTGTCCGCGGGTGGCGCCGGATCTTTCCATCTCGGCCCGCACCAGCGAGAGGAAATCGTTTTCGGCCGCGGGGCCCGACAGGCTGTCCAGAGGCCGGGCGGCAGCCTCGGCCAGCGTTTTCAGGGCCGCATCCCGGTACGGATCGTCGGATGCGCCTTGCGGTTTGAGCAGCGGTCGCAGGGCCGTAAGCTGCTCCGGCGTGATGCCGGAACGCACCACCGCCGTCAGGCGGTCGGCATCCGTTCCCAGCACGGCGTCGGCCAGCGCAAGCAGGCGGTCTCGTTCGTCGTCGGCCGCCTGCTTGCGCGCCGCTTCGATGGCGGCGGCCTGTCCCTGTTCCAGCTCGGCCCGCAGGGCACCCTCAAGTTCGGGATGCGCAGCCCGGAGTTCGGCAAGGTCCATAAAAGTTGACTCCTTGATGTGGTGGATGAAGGCTTCGCGGGAGCAGACCCGGTCGATGAGGCCGGCCTTGAGCGCCTCGCCCGCGATGAATATCCTGCCGTCGGCCATGCCCAGCGCCTTTTCCCGGCTGACGCCCCGGCCACGCTCCACGGCGGACAGGAACAGCTCATAGACGGCGTCGATGCCCGACTGGAGATAGGCCCGCATCTCGTCGCTCAGCGGTTCCACCGGATTGCCCGCGGCCTTGTAGTGTCCGGCGGTCAGCACGGTGCAGGTCACGCCGGATGTGTCCAGCGCGCGCGAGATCTCCCGGGCAGGCTGACGACGCCGATGCTGCCCACCTGCGCCGTGGCCGGGGCCGCGATCTCCCGCGCTCCGGCGGATAGCCAGTAGGCCGCCGAGGCCATGAGACCGTCGGCAAAGGCGTAGAGCGGACGCGCCGCCGCGGCGTGTTGCACGGCTTCGGCCAGCTCCTCGATGCCGTCCACCGTGCCGCCGGGGGAGTCCACATCCAGCAGGATGGCCCGCACGGCGGGGTCCGCGGCGGCCGCGCCCAGGGCGGCGGCCAGACGGCGCATGGAGTCCAGCAGGCGCAGGCTGCCGAGGTGCAGGCCCTCCTTGCTCAGGGGGCCCCGCACGGAAACGATGGCCAGCCCGTCCCGCAGGGCATAGGGGGCCGGCTCCTCGCCGGGGTCGGTCCTGGGCGCGGACGGCCCGGCGGGATGACGGCGCAGGGCGTCGGCAAGGGCGGTGAGGGCATCGGGCTGCATGGCCCAGAGCGCGGGCAGGACAAGCGTCATGCGGCGGGATCCTCCGTGGTCGCGGGCGTCTCCGGAGAGGCGTCCCCGGTATCGTCGTCACCCCCCGTGCGCGTGCCGGGGGCGTCAGGGGCAACAGGGGCGGACGGCCCCGGCACGAGGCCGAGGTCGCGCAGCAGGCGTTCCTCGCGCTGGCGCTGGCGGGCGAGGGTCGGGAAATCGAGGCCGCGGGCGTAGCAGATGCCGGTACGGGTCTCGGTCAGGCTGGCCAGGGCAAGGTCGTCGGCTTGCCGTTCCTTGACCGGGTCCACCTGTCCGCGCGGCGGGCGCGTCCAGATGCAGCGGCCCCAGGCGCGCATGACGGCGGGCGATCTCCAGAAGGACGGCGCGCCCGCGGGCACGCGCAGCAGGCCGCGCAGCCAGGCTTCCTCCATGACCATCAGCCAGTTGGGCCGCAGGTAGCAGCGCACCATCCAGTCCTGATAGAGGGTGTGGAGCTTCCAGACCTCCAGCAGGGCCGCGCGGGCGCTGCTGTAGTTGGTGCGGGAAAAATCCTTGGCCACCATCTCGTAAGGCTGGCCGGTGGAGGCCGCCGCCGCGCGCAGGATGCGCTCGTAAAAGGCGTCGAAGGTCGGGCCGGGGCGGTTGCTGGCGATGATGTGCGGCTTGTGGCCGGGCTGCCCCACGGTCATGGTGCCGGGCTGCAGGGGCAGGTAGGCCGATGCGGCCCCCTGCGGGCTGCCGTCAAAGCTTGCCGCCCCGGCCATCACGTCGGCCGGAGCTTCGAGGAAGACGGTGAAAGACGCCGCGATCATGGCGCCCACCAGCTCGTAATCCACATAGTCGGCCAGATCGCGGAACTGTTTCATGGCCGGGGAAAGAATGGACACGCCGCGGTCCTGTTCCGGCATGAGGGCATGGAAGCAGTGGAAACAGGCCCAGCGATGGCCCACCTTGCGCGGGATGAGCCGGAAATGCGAGGCGTCCAGCGATTCCAGCGGGAAGCCGGGGCGGGGATCGGCGATCCAGTAGGCGGACGGCTCGCCGCAGGGCCCGGGCACCACGCCGTTGCGGACGCCGCCGGCATGGGGGATGTCCACGGGGGTGCGCAGGCGGGCGGGATGCAGGGCCTGGAGGGCGTGCCCGAAGACCCTGCCGGGCTCGTCCCGCCAGACCGGCAGATGCAGCAGCTCACCGGTGACGAAGAGGGAGCGGGCCGCCAGATACTGCAGGTCCTCGAAGCAGCCGCGGCCCGTGGCGTCGGCCTCCTCGCACCAGAGCCGCCAGGCGGTCTCCATGCTCTCGGCAAAGGCCTCGGCCTGATCCTCGCTGATGCCCAGCGCCACATGGTCGGGGTAGCTCTGGGGCTGCATGCCCGTGCCCACCACGTTGAGCGCCAGGGCGTCCACGGCCCCGGCGGCGTGGCCGTCGTTGGCCGCCAGCGATTCCGCCCGCCGCATGGTGGTATCGTAGGCGCGGTCCTCGCTGAGCTGCTCCCGCTCGCGCCGGGGCCGCCAGTTTGCCAGCGTGCCGTCATGGCCGCCGCTCTGCCGCCGTACGCCGGGCACATGCCCGGAGGCCGCCGCCATGCCCAGACGGGCCCGCATGCGGCGTGCCCCGGCCACGGGGTCGAGCCAGCTCACCAGCCTGTCAGGCAGGCTCATGCGGATGCGGGGCAGGGGGGGCATCTCTCAGCACCTCCCGCCCCGGCCGGGCAGCAGGGGGACAAGGCGAGGCAGGCCCAGACCGGACTGCGCGTCCTCACGCGCGGGCTGGGCATCGAGCCATTCCAGCGTCTTGCGGATCTCCGACAGGTCGGCCCGGCGCAGGCGGCGCGAGCCGATGGTGTATTCCTGCCCCTGGGAGACCCGGGCCAGCGCTTCGCTCCAGAGGGCGATCTGGCGTGTTTTTTCTTCGCGGCTGAAAATGGCCATTTTTTCCCCTTTCGTGCCTCTGCGTGCAAGCAGGAGCCTTTTTCGGGCATGTACACGATTCGATGGGGAACGTCGTCCACAATGGATAATATGGCGAGAATGGAGACACTTTTTTCAGCCCGGCGATCCGCGCGTCGGGCCGCGCGGGACAAGGCTTTGCGGGGGATGGCGGGAGGAAGGGGAACAGGGTGCGGAAAAATTTTTTCCGCACCCTGCCGGGAACGGCCTTGCGGCGAAACGGCAAGGCCTTGTTTTACGAGGGGTCACATGGTCCAGCGCGGGGCTTGCAGCTCAACGTCCGGGGCCTGCCGCCGCACCTCTTCGATGAGGGCGGCCAGCTTGCGGTGCAGGTCCTCGATGAGGGCCCAGACAAGCCGGCTCTGGGCGGGACGTCCGGCCGTGCCGAGCAGCTCGGCGTAGGCCATGAAGGGGCGCAGCAGGTCGGCCAGCAGGTCGGCGGTCGCCTCCGGGGAGACGGGCTGTTCAGACATGGCGCACCTCCCGTGCCGCCGCGCGGTCGCGCAGCATCCGGGCCTGCATCTGGTGGAAGACGGAGCCGATGAGTAGGGCCTCCCGCTCGGGATCTTCCGCGCAGGTGCGCCGGATATGACGGATGGCGGCCATGTGGGGATCGGCCGCACGCCAGTGGGTCCAGACGGGATAGCAGACGGGGGCGGGGCGGCGCTCAGGCATGGGCCACCTCCGGCGCGGGCTGGAGGCGGCAGTGGGCACGCAGGCGGGCCAGCTGCGCATCGAGCGTGGCCGCGCATTCCAGCAGCAGGGCGGCAATGGCTTCGGGATAGGCGGTGGCGTCGCCCTCCACAGCCTCGGCCAGCAGGCGCAGGCGGTCGGGCAGGGGGGAGATGCTGGTCTCCAGTTCCAGCAGCGGGGACAGGGACAGGTCAAACATAAGGCACCTCGTGAGTTGGGATTTGAAAATAAAAAAGGCGGCATGACGCTCCCCAGCTCACGAGCTGCCGGGGCCTCGCGGACTCCCGGACGTCATGCCGCCGAAATCTGCCAAGGGCAGCTGGCTGCAAAATTATTTGTATCTGCATGACCGTGCCTTGGGAGCAACGGCAGGCGGCAGACTCGCCTCGTGAGTTGGGAACGACAGCTTGCTAAAAAGCCGTGAGCGTGTCAAGGAAAGAAAAAGCCTGAAAGGAGCGGCGAATGAAGGGTGAACATTTTTCGGAAAATCAGCAGCGCATAGAAGATCGCGGCATTTCGGAGCTCATCGGCATTGCGCGCGGCCTTGTGGCTGACGGTGTGGTCAATGAGCAGGAGGCAGGTTTTCTTGTCCAGTGGCTCAGGGAAAACAGTCATCTTACCTGCTGGCCGTTCGACGTGCTGAACAGGCGCATCGTGACCATGCTGGAGGACGGCGTCATTGACGCCGGGGAACGGGAGGAACTGTGCTCCGTGCTCAAGAGCCTGATCGGGGAAAAGCCGGTAGCGGAAAACATCGCCAGCTTTGCCAGCACCCTGCCCCTGACGCAGCCGGTGCCGCCCATCATTTTCGAGGGCCGCACGTTCTGCTTTACCGGCAAGTTCGCCTTTGGCCAGCGCAAGGACTGCGAGGCCGCCGTGGCTCGGCTGGGCGGGGAGCCGCAGAGTAAGGTCACCACCCGGCTGGACTACCTGGTCATCGGCTTTCTGGGCAATGAGGACTGGATGCACTCCTCCTTCGGCCGCAAGATCCAGCAGGCGCTGGATTTCAATGCGAAGGGACGCGGCATCAGTATCGTTTCTGAGGACGCTTGGGCGCAGGCCCTGTGCGCGGCGGAATAGGGAAAAGCAAAGTGATGGATATCTTACCTGACCGTATTGGGTAACCATCGACCGTTACTCTAAGAGGAAATAAAATGGGAAGACGCCGCCTTGCACAAGCAAAAAGTGAAAAAAATTCTGCATTTGAAAAAATAACACTTATCGTCGGGTTGGCTATCTCTATTTCGACATTTGGTATGGGGCTAATGGCAGTTTTGACAGGTTTCTTTGTACTTGATGGTAAACTAAAAAATGCAGAGGAAAAAGCAGATGTTATATTGAAAAGGATTGAGAATTATGAAAAATTATCTAAAGAAGCTAGTAAAAATGTTGAACAGATAGGCAAAAAATTTCAGAATATAGTCATTGGTAAAGATTTTTCTGAGATTTCCATAGGGCTTACAGATGATTTTGTTGATGAAGCAAAAAATGTTGCCAATAATGAAGCAAGCAACAATGTAAGGCGTGCTGACGCATTTTTAGAGCTATCAAAAATGAACTATAAGGATGCGTTGTATTTATGGGAAAGAGTGCTTGAATATGATAAAACATCTTCTGATGCAATCTACTTCTGCTGCTTATTAAATTTTACACTATCAATGGAATCTAATGATATTCGCCGACTTCTTGAAAGTAAAAAATATCTAAAAAATATCTCTGAAGAATCAATTAACTCAATATTTTCTTTTGTTGATATAGTTTTTGAAAAAATTGATATAAAAAAATTTAGTGTAGAAGAAATTGATGTATATTTTTCTTATATTGAATGGATATATAATGAGATAGGAAAAGTACAAGAAAGCTTTGAATTGTATTATAGATGGGGATATTTCCTTGTAGATGCATATAGCAAGTTAAAATCACCAAATCGGAACATAGTGTATCGCGCCATAAAAAAATTTTCTGAGGCTGAGAAGTTTATTAATGAGAACACTGCCGAAAAAGAAAGGATAGAATACTACATTCAATATGCTAATGCATTTATCTCTCTAGCATATGCTGATGGGGGAAATACCGCCAAGTATTGGGAAAATGGCCACACACTCCTTGATCCCATAAAAGATATTAATGCATATGCCAAGTATAGCTATGCTATGTTTTTGTATAGTGAAAATATGTTTTTCAATAGGTTTTTAGAAGAAGATATGAAAAAATCTCTTTCTATTCTCGAAGAATTGCTTGGAACTGAGATGAGATCACATGCCATCGAATCTATGGGGAATATATATTACAATATGTATAAACATGGAAATAAAAATATAAAATTCTTAATTAGTGGTGTTGAGTATATGAGAACGACTATCTCACTACAAAACGACGACAAGGAAAAGTGTATTGCCTTTCTTGATTCTTTATATATCATTGCATCAGAAGTTAATGATAATAGAAAATACATTGCACAAGCTAATGCTTTTTTTCATCAATTAAACGCTAATGGAGAAATGGAGCCAGAATTTTTTGAATATAAAATAAAATTTATGATTCTTGCAAATGCATCTGAAAAGGATATTCTCTCCGTTTTTTCTGACTATCGTGGCGCTATTCCTTGTGCCATGTTTGCTGATCAGAAGATAAAAAATTTTATTGATATGACCTATGGAAAACAGACATTGGAAAACGTAGAAAAAAAAATCCTCAAAGACAAGTGACTCAATTTAGATAGTAAAAAACTATCATTTCCCTAAAGCACTAGGTTAAAATGGCTGCTACATAAGCACAAATGGCTATTGTGGTCGCAAGGCGGGGCACTAGCCGGCTGCCTGAAAGACGCCACATCACGCCGAAGCGCGGCGGGCGTCCTTCAGGCAGTCGGCCAGCCAGACCTTGATGAGGGCCTGGCGGGGGACGTTGAGACGGGCGGCCTCCCTGTCCAGTTCTTCGACCATCCAGAGGGGAAAGTCCACGTTGACCCGCTTGATCCGATTGGGGCGCACGGCCCGCGTCAGATCGGCATAGGGCAGGACGCTCTCGCCGTCGTCGATGCGGGCATCCCGTTCCGCGTCAGAAATCGTCGCTTGCATAGGCTTCCACCTCATCCTTGCGTGCGCGCCGAACGGAGATCAGACGCACGCGATTTCCCCGGCAGGTCATGATGGCCGTCCAGTGCTTGCCGTGCAGCATGCCGATGCAGGCCTGCCGGGGTTCCGCGCCGTAGTTGAGCGGGAACACCAGCAGGCGTTCATCGTTCCAGAGGGCCTGCGCCTCCTCGAAGTCAAGACCATGCTTGAGCTTGTTGGCGGCGCTTTTGGCCGGGTCATATTCAAATTTCATGCTTTTAAGGTATAAGCGATATACCGCAACGTCAAGCGTTCCCCATGCGGCCCTTCCGTCATTGCCGGGTCGCGCTGATCTCCAGCTTCCCCTCCACGCGCACGGGCTGCACCGGCATCCGCAGGTTGAGATGGGGCTTCAGGCTGCCGTCCTTGATGCCCATGCGCCTGGCGATGGCCGCCTTGAGGCGGGGCTCATCGGTCAGGCCGTCCGGCGTCTGGAACTGGCCGCGCAGTTCGGCCCAGAGGCGCAGGTATTGCAGCTCCTGCGGGCTGAAGCCGCGCGGGGCGGCATCCAGCGTTTGCCAGACCGGACCGGGCGTCTTGCCGTCGATGCCCTTGCCGTCAGGGATGTAGACGGCATAGGCCAGCTGCAGCTCGCCGTAACTGTTGGCGGCTTGCTGACAGAGCAGCTTGACGGTGACGACCTGCGCCGATTTTTCGGCGGCAAGCTGCTCGCAGGCCGCCATGACCGTGGCAGCCAGATCGGCCTGCGTCACGGCCTGCTGATCGCCCGTGGGCAGCAGCTCGGCAGTGATGCGCAGGCGTCCCTGACGCTCAAAGGGTTTCAGTGACCGCAGCCGCACGGGCAGGGGATGGCCCGCGGGCTGCGCGGGTGCGGCCGCTTCGACGGAGGCCGGCGGTCCCACCGGGGCCGGGGCCGTCGCCTCGCTGGTGGGGGCGGCGTCCGTACCGGGCTGCGTGGGCGCGATCATGCCCGCGAGTACAAGGAGGACCAGACCGGCGGCCAGGCCGCGCACAAAGCCGCCGAGGCGGCCCCGTGCGCCCAGTTTGCGGGCAATGGGGGGGAAGATCAGGCTGCCCACGGCGGCGAGCAGACCGGCAAGGGCCAGCAGAAGCAGAATGACGGCGACGGCCATCATGATACATGCCTCCTGAAAAAAAGATTGCTGGTATCTGTTTACCTTCCCCACTAGACAAAACCGGCCGGAAAGGCAAGCGGGACGGAGCGCACTCAGCCGTCATGCCGCCGGGACAGATACCGCCGGATGCCGGCCAGCGTCACCTGCAGGCCCTTGCGGGTGCCGATGCGGATGGCTTCCAGCTCGCCCCGGCTGATGAGTTTGTAGACATAGGACGGGGAACAGCCCAGCAGTTCCGCCGCCCGGCAGACAGGGACGCGCTGTTGCCCGTGGAGGCTGGGGATGCCGCTTTTCATGAGGTCTCTCCTTGAGCATTTTCAGTTTGAAACGTTTCACGTTTCAAACCATACGGCCTGGCGTTTCGCGGAAAAAGCGCGGTTTTTCCGCTCACTTTCGGCCGGGCGGCGCTGTGCCGCCGCCTCGCGTTTTGCCTTTTTCAAAGGCAAAACGCTCTTGCCTGGGGTCAGTAGCTGTCATGGCCGCGCCGGATGGCGGGGCGACGAGTGATGGGCGGAGCGCGATCCGGAAGCGGGTGGGGACCGGGCAGGCCCCGCCGCGGGACGGCGTCCCCGACGGCGGCACGGCGCGGATCCGTCGCGGACGGTGCGGGAGGGGGCGGGCCGGCGGAGGATGGCGCGGCCTGCCGGGCCTGCGCCCCCTGCTCCACGATGCGCTGGAACGAGGGCAGCCAGGAGCCGTCCACGCAGGCGTCGGCCATCATCACGCAGTCCAGATAGTGGTTCGCCTTGCGCAGACGCCGCCAGACGAGCTGCCCGCCGCGCTCCCGCTCCAGGACTTCCGCCGTGATCTGCCGGGCGAAGCTCTCGTCCGTTTTGCTGTGCAGGGTCATGGGCTGATGCGCGTCCATGCGCAGGCGGCCGAAGACGAGCCCCTTGAAATAGTGCGTATCCAGCAGGTAGAGCCAGAGGCCGCCGGGGATGCACATACGCGAACTGGGCAGGCGGTCGATCATGGTGGCCCGCACGGGCGTGTGCGATTCCCGGCTGAGGCCCTTGCAGGCAAAGAGCCTGCCCTGCCCGTGCCGCCGCACGAAGGTGTAGACCTCCTCGGTGCGGGAGACCACGGCATCATCCAGGCGCGTGCCGCCGGAGTCGATGCCCGCCCGCCAGATGTGCAGGCTCTGCCCGGCGCGCGGCGAAGAGGCTTCAAAGGGATAGCGGCCATCCAGCAGGGCCTGCACGGCGGGCCAGTCCGTCAGGCGGCCGTAGTCGATGAGCGCGGAAGACATGTCGGGACGCCAGGCCTTGACCACATACCAGAAGCCGCGCGCCTGCACGTCGATGCCCGCCGTGAGCGCCACGGCGTCGCCGGGCACGGTGCGCGGCGGCAGGTCCGGATCCACCAGGGCCAGTATCTCTTCTTCCCTGGTCTCCAGCTCCACCATACGGAACGGCGCCGCCCACAGACCGTTGACATATTGCTGCTTCACGGCCGGGGAATCGGACTGTTCCGCCGCCACCTTGTCGGCCACGATCTCGGAGATGCTCACATTGGCCGACAGGATGGCAGGCAGCAGGAATCCCACGGAACGGGGATGCGCCACAGGTTCCTCCGCCTCCCAGTGGCCGTGGCTGACGGCCTGATCCCGAAGGTGATCCGTCCAGAGGTAGCCGCATTCGGCGCAGCGGTAGCGGCCCAGACGCCGCTCGCGGATGTCGCGCGGCGCGGCCCCCTTCTCAAGCAGCACCAGGCGGTCCTCGATCATGGGCTGATACGCCTGACAGGCCGGACAGCGCACGAGGTAGTGCCGCAGCTCCTCCACATCGGCCAGAGCCTGCACGATGCTGCATTCCTCGCCGCCGATGGGCTTGGAGACGCGCAGTATCTTGCGCTTGTGCGCATAGGAGCGGGTGCGCTCCTTGAACTCGGCCACCGGCACGCCCTGTCCGGCGATCTGCCGGTAGAGGGCCTCCTCGTCCAGGAAGAGATCCTGCACGGAAAGCGAGGCGCGCTGGCCGGGCGACTGGGCGCTGGCCAGGAACAGGGAGGTGCCGTCCCGGAAGCCGATGCGCTGGGCGCGTACCTTGCCCAGCATGCCCCGCACGCCGGGAGAGGAGCGAAACATGGGCAGCAGCTTGAGCTGGGCCACCTTGCCCAGGGCGTCGTCGTCCTGCATGGCCAGCATGCGCGGCCCGGGCCGGCGCGCAACGGCGTAGCAGATGGCCGCGTGCATGACCAGCGTCTTGCCGGTCTGGGCGCTGCCGCAGACCACGACTTCCTCCACGCCCGGCGCGCTCCAGGTGTCCATGATGCCGGTCAGGTAGGGGTTGACGTCACGCCGGTAGCGTCCGCCCGCATGGGGGCCGTCTCGCACGATGAGGTTGCGGGCCGCCCATTCGGAGAGCGGCACATGCGGCCGCCGGGCGAACACGCGCAGCTCGCCGTCCGTGAAACGGAAGGGCATCACGCTTCCTCCGGTTCGGCGTCGTCGCCCTCGTCCACGCCGCCGAACTGCATGTCGCCGCTCCAGGCATCCATCCAGTCCTCGGTCTCCTCCCGCCACCAGCTCAGGAAGGCGTCCTGCAGGGCCGGGTCGCCCCGCACGAGCTCGATGATCTCTCCGGCTTTGCGCAGGCCGAAGTTCTCGATCTCGTTCCTGAAGAACAGGGCGCGCGCGGCCATGTTCTCCTCGAATTCGCTGCGCGGCATGAGGAGGCCCTTCTCCCGTTCCAGCTTCAGCCGGTTGCGTTCGGCGTTGACCTTCTTGTTTTCCGCATCGGCGGACAGGCGGCTCACGGTGACATCGGTCAGCTCCCGGTTCTCCTGCCGGGCCAGCGGCTTGAGATGGGCCGCGGCATAGGCCAGCAGCGAGCCTTCCTCAAATCCGTCCGCGGCCCTGGCCACCTTGCCGGCCAGCACGTCCCGGTTGAATTGCGATGTGGATACCTTGAATCCGGCATTGGACAGAAACTCCACGCACTCCTTCTGAGTCTTGCGCAGCATGCTCACAGTCTCCCCTCCCTGCTGCAGGCGTCGGATCTCTTCCTCGACGGCTGCCTTGGCCCGCCGGAAAGCGGCGATATGTTCCGGCGTGGCGTCGTCCCGCAGGCGTGCCTTGGCCTGCTCCTTGGCCTTGAGCAAAAACGGCAGGTCGCTGGCGGCGCTTTGCCGGGCCAGATCAAGAACGTCACTCCGCATCATGCGTCACCTCCAGCGGATAGAGGGCTCCGGTGTCGGACTGCACGGCCCGCCTGCCCGTCAGCTCCTGCCAGCGCCGGATGATGACGTCAGCATACCGCGGATCGTATTCCATCATGTTGCAGCGACGGGCCAGCCGTTCCGCGGCGATGAGCGTCGTGCCGCTGCCGCCGCACAGGTCCACGACCAGGCCGCCCCGCGGCGAAGAGTTGGCCAGCATGCGCTCGACCAGGGCAACGGGTTTCATGGTCGGGTGCAATTCGGATCTTTGGGGCTTGGGTTCGGAGAGGATGCTGCCGGTCAGCTCCTCCACCAGCAGATCCTTGCCGCTGATACGCAAGATGCTGTCGCCGCTGGCTACCTGCCAGACGTTTTCCGAAACCTTCTGCACCACGCTGCCCGCATAATGCTCGAAAAAAGAACGCTGCTTCCTGTCCCCGTACCAGACATGTTTTCCGGTAGGTTTCCAGCCGTAAAGGATGGGCTCATGCTGCCAGTGGTAATCCCCGCGGCCCATGACCAGCTGGTTTTTCTTCCAGATCAGGCAGCAGGACAGCTTGAAGCCCGCATGCTTGAAAGCCGCCCGAAAGGCCATGCCGTCTCCGGCCTCGGAATGGGCCACATAGATGGCTCCACCATCCGCCAGCACGTCGCTGGCGCTCACCATGAGCCGGCGCAGGAACTGATCGAATTCCGCAGGGCTCATCTTGTCGTTCTTGATCTTGCCAGCCCGGGAGCTGTAATCGACGTTGTACGGCGGATCGGTCCAGACCATGTCCGCGCGCTCTCCAGCCATGAGCGAGGCCACGTCCGCCGGCTGGGTGGCATCGCCGCACATGAGCCGGTGCATGCCCAGATGCCAGACCTGTCCGGCCTGACAGACAGGCTCCTCCCGGAGATCGGGCACGCTGTCCGGGTCCTTTTCATCCGGTGCGACGGCATCCAGCAGGATGGCGTCCAGCTCCCTGTCGTCAAAGCCGGTCACGCTGAGGTCGTCCAGAGCCTGGCGCAGCTCGGCCATTTCAACGCGCAGGGCGTCATCGTTCCAGTCGGCCCAGGTGGCGCTGCGATTGACCAGCAGACGAAAGGTCCTGATCTGCGTCGGCGTCAGATCGTCCGCCACCACGACGGGGATCCGCGTCATCCCCAGCTGGAGAGCCGCCAGATACCGCAGCTTGCCGTCGATGATCTCCCCGGATGTGCTGACCAGCAGAGGCACTCGGAATCCCCATTCCCGCAAGGCGTTCACCATGCGGGGCAGCGCTGTTTCGTGACGTTTCAGATCGCGGGCATACGGCGCCAGGCGCTGTACGTCCCATTGTTCCACGTTCATGACAGATCCTCCTGTTCGTTGTGCATGGGCTCTTCCGGAAGCACATCCAGAAAGCGTCTTGCGGAAAAGCGGTCATGCCGGTTGCGGGCCACCCAGCGCCACAGCTCCGGATGCGTGTCGAAAAACAGCAGCAGAGCGTGGAGTTTTTCAAAATTTTTCCGAGCCCACCGCTGCGGATATTCCCATCCGTACCCTTTGATGCGCCCGTCGGCATGGCGCTCACGCCGGTAAAAGACGGGGCAGGTTTTCCACATATCCCAAAAACGCAGGACGACCGGCGGAACGGCGGTATCCGCGGCGTTTGAGGTAATTTCGGACATGTTCTCGTCTGGCGGCGGGCATGGGGCGTCCGGCGGCGTTTCGTTTTCCGGCGGATGGCTGCCGTTCGAGGCCAGGGACTGTGCCGCGAGCGTCAGGCGCAGGCCCTCCGGCAGGCCGGAAAGCAGCCAGATGCGCATATCCTCTCCCCGGGCAAACGCATCGCCCGGATCCTTTCCCGCGGGGACCGGCCAGCGCCGCGCCGTGGGAAAGGTCTGCCGCCAGCGGAGCCAGCCCTCCGCGCCTGCCGCATCCGCATCCAGCGCCACAAGGATGACGAGCGAGTCCTTCAGACGGTCAAACATCCAGGCGGGGAGCCTGGCCACGTTGCAGGTGCCAAGGGCCAGCGCATGTACCAGATCGCCGGCCAGGGCATGCAGCATGAAAGCGTCCAGCTCCGTCTCCACCACGACCACCGCCCCCTGGCCCTCACGGAGGGGCGCGGTGCACTCCAGCCACAGAGGCTGCATCTCGGATCCCTCGACCACATGATACTTGTGGGCCGGGTTGAATTTTTCCCGGTCGCTGTCCAGGCGGCGGATACGCAGACGGCGCACGGCGCCTTCTTCTATCTGCGGGATGACGATGCCGCGCGGCAGCCAGAGGCGCCTTGGCTTCCCGTCATCCCGCAGGGCGTCGGGCAGCCCCCAGCTGCTCCGGGGACGTATGATGCAGTTGCGCCCCTTTTCGCCGGGATTGTATCCCAGCCGGTACCGCGCGGCAGAGGCCGCATCGATGCCGCGAGCCGCCAGCCAGGCCAGATGTTCCGGGCTGCGTTGCAGACAGTCCGCCGCCCAGAGAGAAAATTTCTCGGCATGTGCGCACCACTTTTCCCTGTCCACGGTATCAGCCGACTGCCGGTCCCGCACAGGTTCAAAACGTCTGCCGGCGTGCTGCCGCGACAGTTTCGGCGTCCTGACGACGGGAGCCGCCGCGGCGACGCCGATCCGCTTGCAGGCGTCCGCATAGGACATGCCGGCATAGTCCCGCAGGAACTGGATGCCGTCCCCCTTCGCCCCACACTCCCGGCACCAGTAGTAGCCGCGGCCTTCGCCTTCTCCGGGCCAGAGGCTGCACCGTTTGCTGCCGCCGCAGACAGGGCAGGCTGACGACCACTCTTCCGCCGTCTTTTGCTTCAGCGTAAAGCCGTATTCCCGAAACAGGTCCGTCAGATCAGCGGGCACAGGACACCTCCGAAAACATCCT
Source organism: Candidatus Desulfovibrio gallistercoris (assembly GCA_019118745.1). GTDB lineage: Bacteria > Desulfobacterota > Desulfovibrionia > Desulfovibrionales > Desulfovibrionaceae > Desulfovibrio > Desulfovibrio gallistercoris. The sequence continues at coordinate 31,743 of DWYJ01000006.1, forward strand.
GCAAAGGTCCTGTGTGATGTCCTGCATGTATCCTGCTATTTTTTCATGAAAAATAGAAAAACAGGACATTAGGACATACATACGGCGTGGTACATGACGCCCCCATAACGTTTCATGCGTTGGGGCCTCCGCAGCGAGGTCATATTGTCCTGACGCACCTATCCTGCCGGAATAAAAACGCTTCCGGGCAGGACGTTCCCCTTTCTGAATGTCCTGGCAAAAAAGGAATGTCCTGTCCGCTACCTGGCGGAGAGCTGATCGCCGAAGTCCGAGAGGCGCTTGCCATAGTAGTAGGTATGACCGCCGACCTTTCTCTTCTCGATCTTGGCGGATATCTGCCGCCCGAAAATATGCATGCTGGGGACGTACTTGGGATTTATGTATTTTTTGTACCATTCCTTGAAAACCTCATAGAGCTCGGTCGCATTGATGCGGTCTTCAGCCGAAGGACTGTCCTCCAGGCACTGGTCGACAAACAGCTGCATGTCGTCCTCGTCCACTCGGTATTGCTCGGTGGCCTTGGTGACGGCCGCCGGCGCAAGCAGACCTTCGGCGCGGTAGAGCAGGCAACCTCGTACCAGCCAGGCCAGGATGCCGGGGAACTCCGCCTCCAGTTCCCGTTCCAGATGCGGGTTGCGGGGCAGCTCCAGTTCTCCCTTGGGCTGATCCACAAAGCGGAACGGGAAATTGATGAGCTTGAGCCGCTCCCAGAAGGGGAGGTCATGGGCCGGGGCCGCCGGCAGGAAGTTGGTCAGCAGGAACAGGGTATGCGTCGGGCGGAACTCCGTGTTCTGCTTGTCCCAGAGATAGCGCCCGGTCAGCGAGTCGGAACCGGACAGCAGCTTGACCTGCGCCGTGGAGAACCGTCTGTTCTCATTGGTTTCCGAGGCCCAGATGATCCGCATCCCCTTCATGTTCATGATGGTGGGGCTGGCGGAGTCCGGATCCTTGGGTATCTTGCGATCCAGAAGCAGTTCCGCCGGTACCGGCCCCATGTAGGGGCCAAGCACCTTTTTCAGGGTCTCCATGAGGACCGTCTTGCCGTTACGGCCACGCTCCCCGTACAGCATGAGAAAAAGCGGTTCGGATGACTGACCGGTAATGGCGTAGCCCAGCACCTTGTGCAGCCAGGGCAGGACGCCTTCGGATGCGCCGATGATCTGCTGGAGGGTCTTTTCCCAAAGGGGGGCTGGTTCATGCAGTCCTTTCCATTCCACAGGGCAGCAGCGCAGGAGGTAGTCGTCTGGACGTCCCGGCCGATGCTCGCCGGTCCTGAGATCCACCACGCCGTTGGCCACGCCCAGCAGCCAGGGATCCGTATCCCAGATGTCCGGCGTCGAGATGAGCGGATCGCTGTTGGCCAGCGTAAATTTCACGCAGGCGTTGACGCCCCGTGAGCTGTTCAGCCAGGAGGCGCGCTTCTGCAGCAATTCGGCCTTGCCCCGCAGGTGATTGGACCTTTCGTTGTCGCCGCCTTCCGCCGCCTCCTTGGCCAGCTGCTCATAATGGGCAGCTACCGTACGATACGTGTCGCCCACCTGCTCGACCGAGGCTTCCACCTGGTGGACATGGGTGGGTTTCCAGTGGTGAACGTTCCAGACATACCAGGTCTTGCTTTCGGGAACATAGGTCAGGCGGTTCCGGAAAAGGGCTGAATGGAGGAGACCATCACCCTTTTCTCCGAACGCGGCGCAACGGGACACAAAGTCCGGTGTGATGACATCTTCCGGCTTGTCCGTAGGGGGAGCCTTCGCCTTTTCCGCTTCCACCTGCGCGGACACCCGTCGGGCCATCTCCTGGAGTTGGCTTTCGGATTCGCTCATTTATGTCTCCGTGGAAAACGGTCCCAAAATCCCGGAAATCTCATCCCAGAAAATCCCTGACCGCACGGGCGACCGGTTCGGCCCCGTGAGGGGGCGGTAGGGAAGGACCCGCGGCGGGTGATGGAGAGAGGATGCGGGCAGGAGCTTTTGCTCTGGCTTTTTAAAGAAGGGGGGAGAGCGAGGGGGAGGCACACGCCTTTTGGGGCGCGGTGCGCCCCAAAGGTCGCGTCGGCATAGCCGACGCCCAGAAGGAAATCAGGGCAGGATGGATAAGCGGCTGGGCGAGGACTGGTGACAAAATGGTCACCAAAAGGAAACAGCAGGTATCCCCGTATGAGGGATAACCTGCTGTAAATACATGGTGGGCCCACCAGGCTTCGAACCTGGGACCTGCCGGTTATGAGCCGGAGGCTCTACCAACTGAGCTATAGGCCCGCGAGGCGCACTATAGCCGCAAGCCGGCTTGCGGGTCAAGCGCGCAAGCAGCGGCTACATGGCATTGCCGCACTGCAACAGGCGGATCTGGTCGTCCATGGCCTTGCGGAGCGGCGCGGGCAGGCCCATGATGTCCACATTGAGGAAGCCGCGCACGATGGTGGCCGCCGCCTCGTCCTCATCCAGACCGCGGGCCATGAGGTATTCGATCTCTTCCTGAGCGATCTTGCCCACGGCCGCCTCGTGGGAGAGCTCCACGCCGTCCTGATTGCTGTCCAGCTCAGGGATGGCGTGCATGCGCCCGTTGCCGAGGATGAGGCCCTTGCATTCCAGATGGCCCTTGACGGGCGTGGTCCCCGCGCCGATGAAGCCGCGGTTGATGATGGTGCCGCCCGTGGTGACCGCACGGGAGATGATCTCGCCGCGCGTGTGCGGAGCGTTGAGCTCGATGCGGTTGCCGCTGTCCACATGGGAGCCTTCCGGGGCCACGATGACCGAATCGAAGCGGGCCACGGCTCCTTCTCCGGCCAGGGTGATGCCGGGATACATCTGGAGGTCACCCACGGGTTTGAGCAGGATGTAGTTGTTCTGGAAGACGCCCCCGGCTTCCACTCGTCCGGCGGAACGCGGGCGCACGGTGGTGCTCTCGCCCCAGTTGTGGATCATGGTGAAGGTCAGCTTGCCGCCCTTCTCCACATAATACTCCGTGATGCCGAGGTGGGCGGAATGTTCCGCGTCATGGGCGGTGGCGCAGCCGCCAAGGACGTGCAGCTCCGCGCCTTCTTCCACGATGACGATGTTGTGGATGCTCTGGCCCGCGCCGTGCCCCTTGATGAACATGCAGGACTGCACGGGTTCGGTGAGCTTGACGCCCTTGGCCACGCGCATGAAATAGCCGCCGTTGCAGTGCTCGCGCGTGAGGCGGGTGAATTCGTCCTTTTCGGGGTCGAGCAGCCGCCAGTAGTGCTGGGGCAGGCCGTCGTACTTGGCGAGCGCGGCGCGGATGTCCATGAGTTCCAGGCCTTCATGCCGCGTGCCGCAGTGCACGTCCGCATGGTTGAGCTGCATGAAGGTGCCGCTGACGTGCTTGTCCTGCACGTCGATGCCCGCGAGGACGAGGCGTTCGCGGTCCTGTGCGGGCAGGGCCGTCAGATCCTGGATGGGGGCGGCATGCTCGCCGCCGGTGAAATCGAAGCGGGAAAGATCGACAGTGCTCATACCAGCGGGGCCTCCATGATCTTGCCGTAGCTGTCGCCGGCCAGGCAGCGCAGGCATTCCTGATAGCCGTGATTGGCGATGTGGTCGAGGATGACGCGCGGGCGGGCCTCACAGCAGAGCTTGCCGTGATACATGACCTGGCCCCGGTCGGCATTGACGTATTCCAGGATGTGGCCGGTATGGGTGATGATGAGCCCGCTGGTGGTGCGGTTGCGGCTGCGTTCGCGCAGCGTGGCGCTACAGCAGGCGGGCACGCCGTCCAGCAGTTCGCGGACGGTATGGCCGACGAGCGCCATGTTCTCCAAGTCCACGCCGGACTCCGGCTCGTCGAAGAGCAGCAGGCGCGGCTGCTGGGCCATGAGCTGGAGCAGTTCGGAGCGCTTGATCTCGCCGCCGGAAAAGCCCGCGTTGACGTCACGGTCGAGGAAGGTGTCGAAGTGGACGCGCTTGGCCATTTCCGTGATGTCCATCTCCCGTCCGCGGCCGCAGAGCTCCACCATGCGGCGGGTCGGCAGGCCGTGGATGGTGGGCGGCCGCTGGAAGGACATGCCGATGCCCAGACGCGCCCGCTCGTGCATGGGGGCGTGGGTGATGTCCTTGCCGTCAAAAATGATGCTGCCCCGCGTGACTTCGTAGCCGGAAAAGCCCATGAGCGTCATGAGCAGGGTGGTCTTTCCCGAGCCGTTGGGGCCGAACAGGATAAAGGTTTCGCCGGATTCGATGGTCAGGTCGATGCCCCGCAGGACGGGCGTGCCGTGCACCGAAACATGCAGATCTCGTATTTCGAGCATGTTCATCCTCAAGCTTGAGACGGGCGCCCGCAGGCGCTGTTGGCTGGCGGCATCCGGCGGAGCGGCCGGGACGCGCCTGGAAAACGAAAGGCCCCAGGTCGGTGACGGCTGCCGCAGGCAAGCCGGGCCATGAGGGGAGCCGGTGCGCCACAGACGGCCACCGGGCCCGCGCATAATCGCAGACTTGTTCCGCGCTGTCCAGCCCGACCGGACAGATTTCCCGTAGAGACCGGTGCCCTGCCACAGGTGCAAACAGGTCGGAAGGCGCTCCAAATGTCTGCGTCAGTTGATGGTGCCATAGAAGATATAGATTAAATCCATAAAGAATATTTCCTCTATATTGCACACAGCGCCGTAGCGATACCTGACCTGGTCTTCCGAAGAAAAATAGCGGACATGCGACTTGGAATCAAAGGAAGGTACCGATCCGATAAACAGCGTTCCGGAAGGGATCTTGGCAAAGATGGCCATATCCTTAAGGATATGTTCCAACACTTCATGACAGACGACGGCGTCATATGTGATGCTTTTGAAGAGGGAAGATGTGTAGATGTTGTCAATTTGAAAGGTGAAGTGAGGAGATTGTGCACGATTTTTCGCTCGAGCTATGGCTACTTCGCTGAAGTCAAACCCTGTATATTGGCAAGAATAGCGGGAAGATGCAAGCATCTCGGCAAATGTTCCACATCCACAGCCAACTTCAAGGATATTTCGCGTTCTTTTCTGTACGAGAATATCCAGTGTTTTAAAGTAGATATTTTTATAGTAGGATTCATGGTAATTCTTTTGGTATTCTTCACTTGTCGCGTAGACTTGGTCATAAAAATTGGGCCGCAGATCCTGCTGTGCTTTTCCTTGATGGCATTCAAGTATATTTTTCATGAGTCTCTCCTTGCTGTTGTGGTATTAGAGCGCTTCACCTTTGAAAAAGGTGAAACGCGAGGCGGCGGCACAGGCCGCCCGGCCAAAAGTGAGCGGAAAAACCGCGTTTTTCCGCGAAACGACAGACCGTATGGTTTGGAACGCGCAGCGTTTCAAACTGAAATTGGTCTAGATGCCCTGCCCCAATAGGCTATTCCTCTTTCCCCGTTCGGTGAGTGGAGGTTGTCGCACAAATCATCAAGCAAGCGGCGAAAAGGCTGATTAGTCCTAAAAGGTCGGATATATTTTCGCGCAGAGTCGCAGACTTGTTCCTCGCTGTCCAGTCCGATCGGACAGGCTTTCGGGGACACGGGCTTGCGCCGGGCCGGGCAAGGGGCTAGTATCCCCCAGCTAGGGCATCCTGCCATAAAAAGGGAAAAGGCGAGGCGCTGACACAGCGCCTCCGACCCAAACCAAGCGGAAAAACCGCGTTTTTCCGCGAAACGCCAAGCGTTTCAAATAGAAAAGGCTCTACTGAACGCGCCTCGGCGCATGAGGAGATTTAGCATGTACATCATTACCGGGGGCGCGGGCTTCATCGGCAGCGCCATGCTGTGGCAGCTCAACCAGCAGGGCATCGACGACGTGGTGCTGGTGGACCATCTGGGCACGGACGACAAGTGGCGTAATCTCGTCAAGCTGACCTATGCCGACTACATCCACCGGGAGCGCTTCCGCGACCTTCTCCAGCGTGACGCCCTGCCGTGGAAGGTGGAGGCCATCATCCATCTTGGGGCCTGCTCCGACACCACGGAGGCGGACGGCGACTTCCTCATGGAGAACAATTTCCAGTTCAGCCGGGACATCTGCCGCTATGCGCTGGACAAGGGGGCGCGCTTCATCCAGGCCAGTTCCGCCGCCACCTACGGCGACGGCTCGCTGGGCTTCAGTGATGATCCCGACCTGCTGCCGAAGCTGCGGCCGCTCAACCTCTATGCCTATTCCAAGCACCTCCTCGACCTCTGGCTGGTGCGGCACGGGCTGGACAAGGAAGTGGCGAGCCTCAAGTTCTTCAATGTCTACGGCCCCAACGAATACCACAAGGGCGAGATGCGCAGCGTCGCCTGCAAGGCCTACAAGCAGATCACCAAACACGGCGACCTGGAGCTTTTCCGCTCCACCAGCCCGGACATCTCCGACGGCGAACAAAAACGGGACTTCGTCTACGTCAAGGACTGCACGGCGCTCATGAGCTGGCTGTTGGAGAACCGTCACGTCAACGGTATCCACAATGTGGGCAGCGGCCGCGCGCGCAGCTTCAACGATCTGGGCCGGGCCGTCTTCAGCGCCATGCAGCGTTCCTGCCGCATCACCTATGTGGACATGCCGCGCATGCTGCACGGCAAGTACCAGAACTTCACCCAGGCGGACATGAACTGGCTGGACAAGGTGGGCTGCCCCATCAAGATGACCAGCCTTGAAGACGGCGTGACGGACTTCGTGCAGAACTACCTGTCCCAGCCCGATCCGTATCTGTAACGCGCGGACTGTGCGTCCTTTTTGATTGCAGCAAGTCCCGGCTGGCCTGTGCCTCCGGGACTCTTTGCTGCCTATCTTTTTTGCGATCGTCGCCCGGGGAGGTTGGTAAGCAGCGTTTCAGGCCGCCTTCCGGGCAGGCCCTCCAAGCTCGTTTATATCCACTCGCTCCTCTCCCTTTTGCTTGTCTTCCAGCTCAGATTTGTGATTGAAGGGCGGCAGTAGCGGCAGAAAGGGACTGGGGAGGCCACGAAACGGTAAATATCCTCGGCGGTAAGCGATGTATCGTAAATGTCGAGGAAATCTTTGTCGCTGCGGTGAAATTCTGCACCGAAATACAGATTGAATAGATCTATGTTTGCGCATGTGGAGCAGATGTAGAGCTTACCGTCCACAAGCTCGCTGCACAGTCGTTTGCTTGTGCAGCGCATGTAGGCATCGATGATGAATTCATCCCCTTCAGGATTGAGCGGGTCTTTGCGCAGCGTTTTTGGTTGATCCTGATGATGTATGGTGTATTTGACGTTCTCTGTCTTCAGCTTTTCTTCCATGCGGGAAAAATCGAGACGAACAGGGTATTTGGTAATTTCAATGACAATACGGTGCTTGCGGGCTTCTTCCCAGAATAGCGCCTTTTGCCAGGCCAGCAGTATGCCGTTGGTCAGTATCTTGATGCTGCTGTGTGGGAAAAACGTTCGCGCGATGCCAAAAAATCGTGGAAGTTCCTCATGGAGCAGCGGCTCACCACCCATAAGGTAGAGGGTGATCAGATTCTGGTTCAAAAGAGAGGAGAGGCGCTCCATATCGGAGGCAAACTGATCCTGCTTCAGGAATTCGGGAGGTGAGAGCGGCGCAAAGGAACTACAGCCGCAACAGTTCAGATTGCAATGTCGAGTAACAGGAATGGATAGCTGCTGCAAGGCAACAGTGTTCATAGATAAATAGATAGCCCGCTTTGTGTGGAGGACTTCATCAAGCAGGCGTTGCTGCGTAAAAAAAAGCTGGCCCAAAAGATTTTCCATAGACAACCATCCTCTTTAAAATCAGCCCGGATCAGATGCCGTAGCGCTGAGGAGCGTATTTTTTGAGATTGCCGGAAGTCGTGAACCACTGGACGGTTTCCTCCAAGCCTCGCAGGAAGCCCTCCCTGCCTGCATAGCGGGGGCGCCAGCCGGTCAGGGCTTGCAGACGGCTGCTGTCGGCAACAAGGCGCATAACTTCGCTGGCAGAGGGACGCAGGCGTTCGGCACTTTGGACGATCTTCACCTCCGTCCGCATCACGTTCGCAATGGCCTGTACCGTTTCAAGGATGCTGAAGCCCGTTCCGGTTCCTGTTTGCAGGGTTTGCCCGACGGATTGCTCGGCGCGCAGGACGGCCAGATAGGCATCGGCCGTGTCCAGGACATAGTTGAAGTCGCGGACCGGGGCGGTATTCCCCAGGACGATGCGGCGGTTTCCCGCAGCTATTTGCGTAATGACGGTCGGGATCACCGCACGATTCGACTGACGCGGGCCATATGTGTTGAAGGGCCGGAGGATGGTGACGGGCAGGCCGAAGGAACATGCGTAGCTGGCAGCCAGCTGATCAGCCGCGATCTTGGTGGCCGCATAGGGTGACTGCGCACTGAGGGGATGTTCTTCCGTCATGGGGATGAAGCGGGCCGTGCCGTACACCTCGCTTGTCGAGGTATGCACGATCCTTTCCGTTCCATGTTGCCGGGCGGCTTGCAGGATATTGAGCGTTCCCTTGATGTTGGTCTCAACATAGCTGTCCGGAGCGATATAGGAATAGGGGATGCCGATAAGCGCCGCCAGATGCAGGACGGCAAAACACCCCCGCACGGCTTCGGCAACGCCGTTGGGATCGCGGATATCGCCAGGGATCACCTCGATGTTGTTGAGAACATCCGCCGGAAGCGTATCCAGCCATCCCCATGTGCCGAAAGACGTGTAGAATACAAAGGCCCGCACCTGCCATCCTTCTTGCACAAGGCGTTCCACAAGATGGGAGCCGATGAAGCCGTCAGCCCCTGTCACCAGTATCTTCTTGTCCTGTATGCTGCTCATGTCGTCTTGCTGTCCTGTGATGCTGAGAGGAGGCGGCCTGTGGATGCGTATCCGGCCCCGCGGTCTCCTCGCAGGCCGGGTGCGGCGATGCGCGGAAAGCCTCCCCGCTCGGCGAGCGCGGCCGTCGTGCCATCCGGTCCTGTCAGCATAGGTTTTTCCGGGAAGGTCCAGGTTTTTTGAGATCCCGGAGCCCAAATCTCATCATGCCTGCGGTGCAAGGCCCTGTCCCTCCGGAGCATAGACGATAGCCAGCCCATGAGGCACCTCTTGGGTCATTTTTCGTTCATAGCCTGCCTGCCCGAAGATACGGTCATAGTCATGGGCAAAACAGTAGTCCGAGGCTTTTTCCAGCTCCATAATTTCATTGATGTAGACGGCGCGTCCCAGATGGACGAGCTCTTGAATGATTGTTCCAATCTGCGCGGGGGGGATGTGCTGGAGTACGCGTGTGCAGATGATGAGATCGAAATATTTGGCCGCAAAGGGCAGTTCCGACAACGGACAGGCAAAGAGACGCACTTGCTCCATATTGCGTTTGCGGGCCAGGTCTAGCGCTTCTTCGGAAATGTCCTGTCCCACAAGCTGGATATGAGGGTAGCGTCGGCGCAGTGGCAGCAGCAGACGGCCATTGCCGCACCCGAAATCCAGTACGGTCGCCGGGGTTGTGGCTTCGATCGCCCGGAAGATTTCCTCTATGCCGCCATCCTGGTGCCCGTAGTTGGCAAAAAGATCCCGTGCCCGGTGGGTCCAGTAGAGTTTGCGTCCGAATTCCGTGTGATACAGCCATGCAAGATCCATTTTTACCGGGGTGGCATCGGCTGTGGGGAGTGATGCGCTGTAGCGGACAAGGCGGACAAAGCCTCGTCCGTCCGGTTGTTGGACGATCTGCCTGCAGATATGCCCCAGGACAAGCAGGCTGCTGCGTAAAGGGGCGTGCCTCATAAGGGAGGCCGCCTTGAAAAAGGCTTCCGCCGTACGTTGCTTTTCCAGCGCCTGCATGGCCAGCAGGTAGCAGCTGTGGGAATGTCCGGGAAAGAGATCCAGCAGGAAGTTGGCCAACTGCCTGCTGTCTTCGATCTTGTCCTGCTGGAGATAGAGGGCGAGCAGCAGGGTACCTGCCTGATGTATGCGGCGAAGGGCATGCCAGCCGACGGCCTGACCAAGGGCAATCAGAAGGTGATGCTCGGCAAGGACATATTTTTTCGTCTGCATCTCCAGTCGGGCAAGCAGGACAAGCTGGTCATTCTCTTCCTGAGTCGGCGCCTGACGATGATCCACATTGTTCAGGGCGAGCAACAAGCGGGCCCGCTGCCTGCCGCATTCCCCGTCGGGGATGCGGGGATAACCTTCATCGGCCGGGGGGACGGGCTGCTGGTTGGCTGCCTCCAGCGACAGAAGCGCCGCCCGCAGATACTCTCCCCGGTTCCACGCCGCCAGGGCGCTGACGGCATAGCCCTCTCCGAGGAATTCCCGCTGCGTGTCGAAGCTGTGAAACATGGCGGCATGACGCCGGTACAGGCATTGGCGTGTGATGTAATCCACATAGGGACGGCGGTCTGTGATGCTTGAGCCGTGACTGCGGTATCGATACAGCGGCGCGGGGATATGGACCACATGGAGGGCCACATCCCGGAAGACCGCTAGCCAGAATTCCCAGTCGATATTGCCGTAACGCAGCTCCGGGCCTTCATAGTGCCCGTGAGCGTAGCGGTAATATTCCCGCTGTAAGATGAAACCCGCGCCGGGGATCCACTGCCGTCGGGTAAGCTTCTCCAGGTTGAACATCCGGTACGACCAGGTTTCATTGTGCTGGCCGAACAGTTGCAGATCGCAGAAAACAAGGTTCGGCGGGCGCTTGTTCCTGATGTTGAGGCCATGATAATTGGATTCATAGCGTTCGGGATGCTCTGCGGCGTCAAGGCATCTTTCGCAAAAGCCGGGAGCCAGCTTGTCATCCGAGCTCAGCAGGGAAATGTAGGTCCCACGGCTATGGAGATAGCCTGTGTTGAAGGCTGCGCCGGCGCCTCGGTTCGTTTCATGGCGGACGCAGCGGATGCGTGCGTCATGTAATGCGGCCACCATATCCCGCGCGGTATCTGCGGGAGAACAGTCATCGACCACGATGGCTTCCCAGTCGCCGCACGTCTGGGCCTGGAGCGATGCAAGGCATTCCGGGAGGAAGTGCTCGTAGTTGTAACAGGGGATGATGAAAGAAATGGCGGGAACCGGCGGAGCGCTTTTTTCCTGGCTCGGCTGCTGGCTGACATCACGCAGAATGTGTGTGTACAGCGCCTGCAGACGTTGCATATAATGCGAGAAGCTGTACTCCGTCACAACGGCCTGGCGGGCTTCGGCAAGTCGTTCTTCCGAAGGAGGCGTGGACAGGGCATGGCGCATGGCGGCGGTGAGCGCCTGTACCGAATCTTCAGGGAGGAGATCGAAGCAGCGCTCGGCGAAGGTGCCGCGGTAAGCGGGCAGATCATTGGTGATGACCCGCTTGCCGCAGGCTCCGGCCTCGGCGAAAAGCACGGGGAAGCCGTCGATCCTGGGGAAGTTGACGATAACGTCACTGGCCGCGTAGACGGCGGGCAGGAGTTCATCGGCGGGCGAACCGATAAAGCGGACCCTGTCCTCTATGTGCAGCGTCTGCGCCAGGCTGCGCAGCGTCCGCTCCATCTCCACGATGGATTCCTTTTCCCCTGGACGGAGAAACGTGCCCTTGTCGATCAGTTCCTGCGGGCTGGTCGGCAACGGCATGAAGAGAGCGCGCGGATTGAACAGCTTGATGCACAGCACGGCATCCACATCGCCCAGGGTGGCAAGGGCCCGCAGAATATCGTCATGGCGGTAATTGGGCGTGACGGCGCGTGGCGAAAGAAAGAGGGTGGTCCGCTCTCCCACGCCGAGACGCTGGCGGATCTCATGGCGTATGCCGACCGCCACGGGCTCGAAAAAATGGGAATCCACGCCGAGGGGATTGAAATGGATGGGGGGCTCATCTCCGGCCAGGAAGCGGCATTTGCGGCGCATGGCGGGGTCGTCGATAATGAGCGCGGCAGCCCGGGGAAAGGCCCGCATGAGCTGATAGTAGCCGAATTGCTGCGCTCCACTGGACAAATCAAGACGGATTTCCCCGTTGGGCGCGAGGTGGACAAACTGGTTTACATCGCTGCCCCAGATGGACACGACGACAGGGACTGCCGTTGCGTTCAGGCAGCAGTTGACTAATTCATCCGCCCAGTGACAGTGAACGATATCCGCGTTGAAATGGGGGATGAGCGAGGAAAAAAATCGGGTGCATGCCGCCGGTCCTATGGGAAGCTGGTAGCGCGTGTAGTTGACGGGCTCCGTGAGGGGCTCCGGGCAGGTGTCCACGAGCGCGACGGTATGTCCCGCGGCCAGCAGAGCATGAAAAGGCCGCATGCAATGAGGGGACTGGCGTGTGCCGATAAAGAGGATATTCATAATCAGCCATACCTTGACTGGTTGTGTTGGAGTATTTTCCCTTTGAAAAAAGCACAATGCGAGGCGGCGGCACAGCGCCGCCCGGCCCAAAGTGAGCGGAAAAACCACGTTTTTTCAGCGAAACGCCAGGCCGTATGGTTTGAGACGCAAAGCGTTTCAAACTGAAAATGCGCTAGGGGCGGGCGAGCGCCTGGGCACACTGGCGAGCGGCAGCGCTGATTTCGGGGTTGATGCTTGCCGCAAGCTGCTCGATGTAGAGCCAGATGCGACGGCAAGAGGGCTGCCGGGCAACTCCCCGGAGCAGCTCGTCAAGCAGGACAGCCGGTTCGCTGTCCTTGAGACGCAGGGCCAGCAAACCGAGTTCCGCTTCCAGCGGCACAACATCTTCCCCGGCGTGCCGCCGGAAGATGGGCAGGGCTTCGGCATCGTCGCCTGCCATCAGTTTTTCCCAGGCTGCCTGCAAGTCGTCTTCATAGGTCATCTGCATGGTCGGCTCCATGTTTTTTGCCGCAAGGAACGGCAGACGCGGGGGCAGTATCCCGTCCGCCGCCAATATGACCTTTGCTGCCGGTGCGTATTGCCGGGACAAGGCGCGTAGCGGCATGCCAGGGTACGCTGGATCCCTTTACCGGTGCCAAGAGGTGAAAGATTCCGTTTTTCCCGCTGGATGCACAGTACCTCCCGCACTCCGGGGATGCAGTGCTTCGGACAGGGCCCGCACAACCCGATGGACATGATCCTCATTCAGACCGGGATGCAAAGGGAGGGTAAGCGTACGCCGCATGTATTCCTCGGCCAGCGGCAAGGCCGTTTCCGCGAAGAGGCGGGAATGCCAACTGAAGCGATGATACGGGGGGTAATGGATGCTCGTCTGCACGCCCGCGTCCTTCATTCTCTGCATGACGGCGGCGCGGTCGCACCCTTCAGGCAGGACGCAGACCATGAGATGGCAGTCCGCGTTTTCGTGTGACAGGGGAAGGATCGCCACTTCCGGCAGAGCGGCGGTAAGCAGTTCCCGGTAGCATGCCGTGAGATGCCGCCGGGTGCGGGTCCTCTCTTCCAGATGTTCAAGCTGCACCCGGCCCAGCGCGGCCCGCAGTTCATCCATGCGCATATTGTATCCCAGCTGGACAATATCGTAGGAAAAGGCGTGTCCACGTTTCCTTTCCAGCGTGGGGGCAGTCATGCCGTGGGCACGCAGCATGCGGCAGGCGTCCCGCACGGCGGCATGACGGGAAAGGATCATTCCCCCCTCGGCACAGGTCATGTTCTTGTTGGCAAAAAAGCTGAAGGCGGCGGCGTCGCTGTACTGACCCACGGATGGCATGAACGGCGTGTGGGCGGCATCTTCTATCAGTATGCAGTCATGCCGCCGACAGAACTCCGACCAGAGGGCGGTATCGCAGGCAAAGCCGCCATAATGCATGATGATGACGCCACGAGTTTTTTTTGTGATCTTGCGCTCCGCATCTTCCAGGGACATGTGCGGAAGCACGGGGGACTGAATATCGACCGGGACTGGCCGGGCATCGACGTACAGCACGGCGTTGACGGTGGCAATGAAGGTCACGCTCGGGACAAGTATCTCATCTCCGGGCCGAACGCCGAGCGCTTGCAGGGCCAGCTGCAACGCGGCCGTACACGAGGAGACCGCTACGGCATCCTTTTGGGCGTGGCATTGGGCAAACTCCTGCTCGAAAGCGCGCACTTCATCGCCGGTAGAAAGCCAGCCGCTGTCGATGACACGGCAGAGGGCATGTTTTTCCTCATCGCCGAGCAGCGCTTCAGACAAGCCTATGGTATAGACGGAGGAGCCCTTTTTTTGCTCCGCATTCCTCATGTGCTACACTCCCAGGATTCTGGAGCGGTAACTGGAAAAGCTTTCCTGGGCCTTCTGGTAGTCTTCCGGTCTGCCGATATCGAGCCATATACCATCGTGGCGATAAACATGCACAGGCTGCTGCGCGCGCAGTAGCGTATACATCAGGTCATCAAAGCCGAAGGCTACGCCACGGGGGATATAGCTGACGATGGAAGGATCGAAGGCATACACCCCCATGCTGACCGTATAGTTCATGGCGGGTTTTTCCCTGAATCCGGTCAGTCGGGCTCCTTCCGTCTCGATGACGCCATATTCGAGTTTCACTTCGGTGGTATGACAGGCAACGGTGGCTATTCCGCCGTTTTCCTTATGGGAATTCATCAAGGCATTGAGGTCGAGATCCGTCAGGATATCGCCATTCAAGAGAAAAAAGGGCTCCGAAAGCCACGAGCGAGCGATGAGGTTGAGCGCGCCGACCGTCCCCAGAGCCTTTTCTTCATGGACATAGCGGATGCGGATATCCCATTGACTGCCGTCCCCGCACACGCCCTGAACCAGATGGGCCAGATAGCCCGTGGAAATGATGAGTTCATCGATGCCGTTGCGGCGCAACCATTGGCACAGGATCTCAATAATGGGCAATTCCCCGAAAGGGACGAGGGGCTTGGGGATGACGAAAGTAAACGGCCTCAAGCGCGTCCCCAGTCCTCCTGCCTGCAATACTGCCTTCATATAAGCTCCTTGTCATGTGCTGCCGCCTGGCATCAGGATACGGTCCGAACCTTTCGCCGTAAGGCACCGTTTTTTACGCGTGGCGATTCAAGTTTGCTGGGGCAATTTTTCGTCTTGGTCGCGATCTCTGCCCGTTGAATTACGGGTGGACCCTTACGACATTCAACTTCCCGTCAAGGAGAAGGTAGGAGAAGAAGTTTTTTGATCCTGGCATGGTTCGTGATAACTTGCTCGATGAGGTCCGGCATGTTCCCCTCTCCGGCCTTGCTGCTTGTCTAAACGACGCTCGCGCTCGGACGTTGATTTACTGGGGCGGGCCGGATAAAGTCCTCTTTGTCACTGTTGAAAACTTCAACCGCCCGCAAGACCCTTTTTACCTATTTTTTGACTAAAATCAAGGCGCTTAATGGGTAAAAGTTCATATTTTGAATAAAATGTAAAATTACAGATATTCTAATATGATACTATGAGTGCCAAGGGAAAAACTTGGGTAAAAGTTGGGGCATGGAAACTTTTACCCTATGGAAACGCTAGGTGACCGCATAAAAATTATTCGCGGAGAGACTAGTCAGACGCAATTTTCGAGCAGCCTTGGTATCACGCAAACGAAACTGAGTCGCTACGAGCGGAATACTACCCCTCCAGAGATCGATTTTCTTGTGAGGCTATCACGCCAGTATGCTGTATCCTTGGACTGGCTCCTGCTTGGCAATGGATGCTCAGAGTCCTCTCGCCCCAGCGATGGTGACGATGCAAACATACAGACTGAGTTAGCTGCCGAGCGCGCAGAACGACGAGAGCTGACTGCCGAAAATCGAAAGCTTTACCGCGAAAAAGAGGTGCTCTACAAGGAAAGGGAGGCCTTGCTTCGTGAAATTGGAGAACTACGGGAGAAGATCGCCCGACTGGAGGAACGCAAGTGTCGAATTGCTGTCACTGCGAATATGGCTGCGCAAGACAGCGGCGCTGCGTAATCAAGGATAAAAAACAGCCCCGGCCTTGTGTCAGTTTCAACACTCGCCGGGGCTGCTCTGTTCTGTTCTCGTTTGTCGTGCGAAAACGCCCTTGAAATGGGCTTCGTTCTCAACTCTTTTTTCGCGGTCTTTCAGGAGCGGTCAACCGTCGTGACCGCATCAGGCAAGGAAAAGTCGATTATCCGTCAGGCCGAAACGGCCAACTCCGCCATTCTCATTTCTTTTGCCCCCCATACCTGGGGTCAAGGCCGCGGCCGCATGCTCGGCGGGGCCTAGATCTTCCTTTTGCCAGACGATGGAGGCCGTGTCCGGGCATGGCGGTCATGGCAAGGCACTCCTCCTGCTGGGGTTACGGCAAAAAGAAGCGCAGGCCGGCATAGCCCACCACATGCTCCATGTCGCCGGAGATGCTGCCGGAGGTGTCGTGCAGGGTCTGTTCCGCCAGCGGCGGCGTCTTGCCCGTGAGCTGGCGCAGGGCATAGAGGGCCAGCGCCAGCGGGGCCGCGCCGCACATGCTGATCCCTTCCCGCTGGGTGACGTGCAGCAGGCCGTCGGCATCCCCGGCAAGGGCGTGGCGCAGGGCCATGTCGTCCTTTTGCAGGGTGCGGTGCTGGTCTTCGTAATGGTTCATGTCCGAGCTCACCACAAGGGCGACCTGCGGCATGTCGCCGCCGGTCTCGCCCGACGGCTTCGGCAGCAGGCGTCCGGCGAGCAGGCGGGCCAGGTCGCGTCCGGCCTGATGGAGGACATCCCGCTGGCGTGTGCCCACGCAGACAGGCACGATGCGGAAGGGCTCCGGCTGATGGACCTGCAGGAAGGGCAGGATCACCTCCAGCGCATGTTCGCGCAGATGGGCGTGGGTGTCGGCTTCAAAGACGGTCGGCCCTTCGCAGAGCCCGGCGGCCAGCGAGGCGTCCACCGTGACGGGCCCCAGCGGCGTGAGCCATGCGCCGTCCGGCCAGACGGACAGGGGACGGCCCATGCCCGTGTGGTTGGGGCAAAGCAAGATGAGGGTGCGGGGCAGGCGCATGCCCGCCAGGGTGGCCCCGATGACATGCCCGCAGAAGACATGCCCGGCGTGCGGCAGCATGAGGGCGACCGGCGTGGTGTGTCGCGGGGCGGGCAGGGCCTGCGCCCCGGCGTCCAGGAAGTGCCGCACTTCCTGCCGCAGATCTTCCGGGCCATCGGGATAAAAGCGTCCGGCGACCGCCGGCTGACGGATAAGCATGTGACCTCCCAGCGCAAAAAGCGCCCGGACAGGAGGTCGCGGCCCCCTGTCCGGGCGGTTGTGAGTGCTGTTTTCGTGTGGAGCGCTTAGCGCTTCACTCCGTTCGGCCTGTCGCTTCGCGGGAAAAAGGCCTATCCCGCCTGGTTCGGGCCGGGCGGCGTGCCGCCGCCTTGCGCCTTGTCGTATTCAACGGCAAGACGTTCTAGTTGTCGATGCCGCCCATGAGGAAGAGGTGGGTCTCCATGTAGTCGTTGAGACCCTCGCGGCTGCCTTCACGGCCCATGCCGCTGAACTTCACGCCGCCGAAGGGCGTTTCCGCGGCGGCAAGGGTAACGTCGTTGATGCCGACCATACCATACTGCAGGGCCTCGGACACGCGCCAGATGCGGCCCAGATCCCGCGCGAAGAGGTAGGAGGCAAGGCCGAAGCAGGTGTCATTGGCCAGCGAGATCGCTTCTTCTTCCGTGTCGAAGGGCATGATGGCGGCCACGGGGCCGAAGATCTCTTCCTGGAAGATGCGCATCTCACGGGTCAGGCCGGTGAGCAGGGTCGGCTCGTAGAAGCGCGGGCCCATGCTGTGGGGCTTGCCGCCGGCCAGCAGGGTAGCGCCCTTGCTCAGGGCGTCCTGCACGAGGCCGTCCACGCGCTGGACCGCTTCCTCATTGATGAGGGGGCCGATGGTCACGCCCGCATCCAGACCGTTCCCCACGCGGAAGGCGTCCACCTTCTCCTTGAGGCCCCGCACGAAATCGTCATGGATGCCGCGCTGCACCAGAAAACGGTTGGCGCAGATGCAGGTCTGGCCAGCGTTGCGGAACTTGCTCCCCACGGCGCCGGCCACAGCGGCGTCCAGCTGCGCGTCGTCAAAGACGATGAAGGGAGCATTGCCGCCCAGTTCCAGCGAAAGGCGCTTGAGGGTGGGGGCGCAGTCCGCGGCAAGCTGCTTGCCCACGGCGGTGGAGCCGGTGAAGCTCAGCTTGCGCACCACCGGGCTCTGGGTGATCTCCCGGCCGATGGTGCCGGAGTCGCCGGTGATGATGTTGATGACCCCGGCCGGGATGCCCGCACGGCGGGAAAGTTCGGCCAGCGCCAGCGCGCAGTAGGGGGTGGCGCTGGCGGGCTTGACCACCAGGGTGCAGCCGGCGGCGATGGCCGGAGCGGCCTTGCGGGGCAGCATGGAGGAGGGGAAATTCCAGGGGGTGATGACGCCCACCACGCCGATGGGCTGCTTTTGCGTCAGCGGACGCACGCCGGCGCGCGGCGCGGGCACCACGTCGCCATAGGCGCGACGGATCTCTTCCGCGAACCAGGGGAAATACGTTGCCCCCTGCAGGATCTCGCCGCGGGCTTCAGCCAGAGGCTTGCCCTGTTCCAGGGTCAGGATGCGGCAAAGATCGTCGATGTGTTCCTCGATGAGCTCGCCCCAGCGGCGCAGCCTGGCTCCGCGTTCCTGCAGGGGCACCTTGCGCCAGACGGCAAAGGCGGCTTCCGCCGCGGCGATGGCGGCGCGGGCATCGTTGGCCGTGCAGCGCGGCACGCTTCCCAGATCTTCACCCGTGGCGGGGTTGATGACCGGCAGCGTGGCGCCGTTCTCGGCATCCCGCCACTGGCCGTTGATGTAGGCCAGGTGGCGTAACAGGTCGGGGTCTTTCAGATGTTTAGGCATATGGGCCTCCTTTGAAAGTTGTGCCGCCGATGCGGCAAGGGTGTGCAAAGATTCATGGGGCTGTACGTGGAGAGGCGGTCGTCCGGGCGGCGATGTAAAAGCCGTAACTCAGCGACGCGCCGTATTTCCGGTAGAGGCGTATCTCCGCTCGCTCTTCTTCGACAAGACGCCGCGCTTGCGGCGACGGTCGAGCGGCCAGAAAGGAGGGGAAGCGGGCTTCGAGCGGGCGGTAATAGTTTTCCGTTCAGCAGCAGGCGGGCAGGGGAAAGTAGCCGAGCGGCTCATAGCCGGCCGCTTCCAGGATATGCAATTTATCCGCCGCCGTGCCCATTTCGGCATACGCGGCATTCCAGTAGGTCTCGATCTCTGCGGGGCGCTGCGTGTGCAGCCAGGTGATCTCGGAGACGGCGAGGATGCCGCCCGGCCTGAGCAGGGAACGCCAGGCCCGCACGCCGTGGGAAAAGCCCATATGGTAGATGGCGCCTTCAGACCAGAGAAGATCGAGTGAGCCCGGCGCAATGGGAGGGCGGCGCATATCGGCATGACAGCAGTGGATGCGCTGGGCCACGCCGAGGGCTTGCGCCCGTTCGCCAAGGCGCTGCAGGAAGGATGGCAGGAAGTCCAGCGCCAGAAAACGGGCCTGAGGCAGCGCCTGTGCCAGCACGAGCGTGGACGCCCCGGTGCCGCAGCCGATATCGGCCACACGCAAAGGGGCATCCGCCGGCAGGCGGGTCAGGGAAAGGGCCTGCCGGGTGCATTCTTCACTGCCGGGGCCCTGCCGCAGGGCATCGCCATGCAGTTCTGCCAGAAGCTCGAATTCCGCTGTCATCGGTCGAGGCTCCCATGCCGTCAAGACGTATTGATGAAAGTTTTACAACGACTTCCTCTAAATAAATCTCATACCCTGTCCTGCCTGTTTTCGGCAAGATTGGCAATATGTCCTGTTCCCTCCCGGTAAAAGCGCGCTGGGGAAGGGTTTGGGGGCTTGGGGGGAAGGATGACGAGAACGCCTTTTCTCGCTTCACTGCGAAAAGGCTGGGCCCTCCCGCGCCGGCAGCTACCGAAAGGCGGCCCGCAGGGCCGTGCCCGTTAGGCGACGCAGGAGCCCTACGGGCATCGACAGCAGAGCGAGGGGTTCCCCTTCCCCCCAAACAAACAGCGAAGAGCGTCAACAGCCCCTAAAACAACTGCACGCCGCCGCACCAGTGATGCCGGACCCGGCCCTGCATCTCTTCGCCGAGGAAGGGCGTATTGGCGCTCTTGGAGTACAGGGTCTCAGGGCCCACCGTCCACCGCTCCTCCGGATCGAAGAGGAAGAAGTCCGCCGGGTCGCCGGGCTCGAAGCGGTTGCAGGGCAGGCCGAAGATCTCCGCCGGGCCGTAGCACCAGCGCTGATGCAGGAGGGCTTCGTCCCAGATGCCTTCGCGCACCAGCCGCCAAGTCAGCGGCAGGGCAAGGTCGAGGCCGGTGAAGCCCTTGGGGGCCTCGTCCAGGGTGCGTTCCTTCTCGTGCAGGGCATGCGGGGCGTGGTCGGTGCTCAACACGCCGAGGATGCCGTCCCGCACGGCCTGGCGCAGGGCCTCCCGGTCTTCGGGGCGGCGCAGCGGGGGGCTGACCTTGGCATTGGCGTTGTAGCCGCGCAGGGCGCTTTCATCGAGCATGAGGTAATGCGGGCAGGTCTCGGCCGTGATCTTGACGCCGCGCGCTCTGGCCCAGCGGAGCACATCCACGGAAAGGGCGGAGGAGACATGGGAGATGTGGATGGGGATATCCAGATATTCCGACAGCATGGCGTCGCGGGCCACTTGCACGGCCTCCCCGGCGGCGGGCTGTCCCTTCACGCCGAGCTCGCCGCTGAGCTCGCCTTCGTTCATGACCCAGCCTCGGGCCAGGTCCGGGTCTTCGCAATGGTCCATGACCACCATGCCGAGATCGGCGGCGTATTCCATGACGCGGCGCATCATCTCGGCGCTGCTCACCGGGCAGCCGTCATTGGAGACGGCCACGCAGCCGGCCTCCTTCAGTTCGCCGAGCGGGGCCATCTCCTGCCCGGCAAGGCCCACGGTGGCGGCGGCCACGGGATAGAGGCGCGGCCCGTGGGGCCAGGCGGTGCGGGCCTTTTCCAGCATGTAACGGGTGACGGCGGCCGTGTCGTTGACCGGGCGGGTGTTGGCCATGCACATGACCGCGCCGAAACCGCCATGCGCGGCGGCGGTGAGGCCGGTGACCACATCTTCCTTGTATTCGTAGCCGGGATCCCGAAAATGGGCGTGCACGTCGATGAAGCTGGGCATGAGCTGCAGGCCGTCGGCCTCGAAGACCTCACACCCTTCCGGGAGGGGCTGGTGTCCGGCCGGGGTCATGGTGAGCACGCGTCCGTCCCGGACGAGCAGGTCCACCGGGGCGTCAAGATGGCGGGCGTTTTTGATGCAGAGGGTCATGACTAGTCTCCATGCTGCGGGGCGGCGGCCCCTTCGTTGCGGGTAGCCAGAAGGTAGAGCACGGCCATACGGGTGGCCACGCCGGAGGACACCTGATCCAGCACGCGGCTGTGCGGGCCGTCCGCCACGGCGTCGGCGATCTCCAGGCCGCGGTTCATGGGGCCGGGGTGGAGCACCAGGGCATCGGGCCTGGCCTTGTCCAGCCGGGCGGGGGTCAGGCAGTAGCGCCGGGAATACTCGGTCAGATCCGGCAGCAGCCCGGCCTGCTGGCGTTCGAGCTGGAGGCGAAGGCACATGACGGCGTCGCTGTCGCGCACGGCGGCATCCGGGTCGGCGACGACCTCGGTAGGCCAGTTGTGGACGCCCGCGGGCAGCAGGGTGCGCGGGGCGCAGAGGCGGACGCGCGCGCCCAGCAGGTTCAGGAGATGCACGTTGGAGCGGGCCACGCGGCTGTGGGCGATGTCGCCGAGGATGGTCACCACGCGTCCGCTGAAGTCGGTCCCCCAGTGCGCGCGCAGGGTCAGGCTGTCCAGCAGGGCCTGCGTGGGGTGGGCGTGCCAGCCGTCGCCGCCGTTGACGATGCCGCAGGGCAGGCGTTCGGCGAGGAAGCGCGCCGCGCCGCTGCTGGGGTGGCGGATGACGATGACGTCCGGGCTCATGGCTTGCAGGGTGAGGGCCGTGTCCTTGAGGCTCTCTCCCTTGTTGAGGCTGGACCCGGACTTGGCAAGGGAGTAGGTGTCCGCGGAGAGGCGCTTGCCCGCCACGTCAAAGGAGGTCTTGGTGCGGGTGCTGTTCTCCACGAAAAAGAGGATGACGGTCTTGCCCTTGAGCGTGGGAACCTTCTTGACGGGGCGCTGGTTGATCTCCTGAAAGCTGGCGGCCACATCGAGGATGTGGAGGACATCCTCCCGGCTGAGCTGGGAGATGTCCAGCAGGTCCTTGTGCGTCCACTGATAGCGATTGTCGTTCATGGCAGTGTGGGGCTGAAGTCAAAAAAAGCCCCGCTCGCGCGGGGATGGGACAAACAAAAAAAGGGAAGCGTTCCGTCGGGATACGGATTTGGGAAAATCAGCGGGAAAAGGGACGGTCGCGTGGTCCATAGGGCAACGCTAGACCGGTGCGTCCGCTTTGTAAAGGAGAAAATGCCCGGTTGACGCTGCCCCGCCCTTTTACTAGGGTCAGGCTGCGTGTTCACGCCATGCGGGGGCTGTTTTTTTCCGGCCCGCCGCCGGCGGGTCCGCCCGCCATCCCGGAGACGTCATGAAACTTGTACAGACATATAATCGCAAACTGGCCGAGTCCGTCTGGTGGAACCTGCTCTGGCTCACGGTCGGCGCGCTGCTGGTCACCATCTGCATCCAGTCCGTGGCCACGCCGCACAACTTCGTGGCCGGGGGCATCCTCGGCATGGCCTATCTGGTCTGGCACTGGACGGGCCAGCTGGATCTGCTGACCTGGTACCTGCTCCTGTCCGTGCCCATCTGGGTCTGGGGCTGGTTCTTCGTGGGGCGGCGCTTCCTGCTCTACACGGCCTACGGCACCATCTGCACCACGGTCTTCGGCATGTTCCTCAACGTGCAGATCCCGCTGCAGACGGAAGTCTACGCGGCGGTCATCGCCGGGGTGCTGCACGGCGCGGGCATGGGCATCATGCTGCGCACCCTGGGCAGCAGCGGCGGCACGGACATCATCGCCGTGGCCCTCAAGCAGCGCTGGAACGTGCCCATCGGGCAGTTCTCCTTCGGCGTCAATGCCGTGGTCTATCTGCTGGCGGGCTTCAGCCTGAACCTGGATCTCATCGTGGCTTCCGTGCTGATGATGTTCATCTCGGCCAATACGCTGGAGTACGTGCTCGGCATGTTCAACCGGCGCAAGCTGGTGCTCGTCATCTCCGAGCGCGGCGAGGAGATCAGCGAGGCCATCTTGGTGACCGAACGTTTCGGCGTGACGCTCATGCGCGGCAAGGGGGCCTATTCCGGCGCGGACAAGGAGATCCTGCTGACCGTGACCAACAATGTGGTCCTCAAGCGGCTGGAGAACCTGGTGTACACCATCGACCCCGGCGCGCTCTTCATCGTGGAGAACACCTTTTACGTCTCCGGCGGGCAGTTCGCCCGGCGGGACAGGTGAGGCGGCCCGTCCGGCGCGCGCTGCCGGACAGCCTTTTGCGTGTGCGGAAAACCTTTTTCCTGCCTGCATAAGGAGGTTGCATGTCCGACTGCCTTGTTATCCGTGCGCGAACCCTGGTGAGCATGGCAGGGGAGGCTCCCGCGCGCGGCGAACAGCTTTTTGCGCCCCTGCGCAAGCTGGATGACGCGGCGCTCGTCCTGGTGGACGGGCGGGTGGAAGAGGTCGTGAGCTGGAAGCGCTGCTCGCCGCCTTCCGGGGCTCTGGTGCGGGATCTGGGCGAGGTCTGCCTGGCTCCGGCGGTGATCAATGCCCACTGCCATCTGCAGCTCTCGCACCTGGCCGGGAAAACACGCTGGGGCGCGGGCTTCAGCGCCTGGCTGGAGAGCCTCATCCCCCATCTGCGGGAGCCGCTTTCGCGCGAGGCCATCGCCGAGGCCTGCGAGGATATGGTCGCCCGCGGCACCGGCCACGTGGGGGATTTTGCCGGTGAGGGGTTGGCCCTCGTGGATGACGCGGCCCGGCGGGCCGGGTTGGGCGTCACGCATTTTTGCGAATGGTTCGGCATGGATGCGCCGTTCATCGACGGCGGGCGTCCCTGGCCGCCGCGCTGCCGCCCCGCGCTGGAGCAGGACGACGACCGGCCGGTGGCGGACATCTCCGTGCCGCTGGAAGCGCGTTGCGCTCCGGCGGGGCATGCCCTGTATTCCACCGCGCCGGAGGTGCTGCGCGACGCGCGGCAATGGTGCGCGGACAAGGGCCGGGTCTTTGCCCTGCATCTTGCCGAATCGCCGGAGGAGAGCGAGCTGCTCCTGAACGGGAGCGGGCCGCTGGCCGAGCTTTACGCGGGCATCGTGCTGCCGGAGGACTGGCAGCCTCCGCGCCTGCGGCCGCTGGCCTGCGCCATGAAGCTCGGCCTCGTGGGCGCGGGGACGCTGGCCGTGCACGGGGTCCAGCTCGATGCGCAGGAGATGACGGTGCTGGGGGCCTCCGGGGCGGCGCTCTGCCTCTGCCCGCGCTCCAACCGGCATCTGGCCGTCGGGGAAGCGCCGTTCCTTTCCGCCGTGGAGAACAATGTCCTGTGCTGTCTGGGCACCGACGGACTGAGCTCCAATACGGATCTGGACGTGCGCAAGGAGGCGGTCTTCCTGCGCGAAGCCTGCGATGCGCCGCCGGAAGCCCTGTTGCGCCTCCTGATGGTCAACGCCGCGGAGGCCCTGCGCCTGCCCTCCACGGGGCGGCTGGAGCCGGGGCAGCCCGGCAGCTTCTGCGTCCTGCCGGAAGCGCTGAGTTTTTAGCGCGTTTTGTCATGGGAAAACGGCAAAACGCGGGGCGGCGCGCCACCACAGGGGCTCCTTCGGGCGGGGCCATGCGTGGCGGGGCGTCCGTCTGGAAGCCCGTCATAGGTCTTTGCTCTGACAGGGCCCGGCAGCCGGGCCTGGGAACATAGGTGAATCAACCGTCCTTTGAGGAGGAAACATGGGAGAACATTTTCTGGATGTGAAGGAAGCCCTGCCCCGCGTGGGCGGCAACGAGACCCTCTACCGCAAGCTGCTGGGCACCTTCATGGAAGATGAACGGGAGACCGCCGTCCAGGTGGAAGGGGCCCTGCGCAACGATGACCGTGATACCGCCTGGAAGCTGGTGCACAACCTCAAGGGCGCGGCGGCCAACCTGGGCGCGAAGCCGCTGGCTTCGGCGGCCTTCGAGCTGGAGATGGCCATCCGCGCCGGGGCCGACACCGCCGCGCTGCTGGGACGGTTCAGCCGCACGCTGACCGACACGCTGGTGGCTATGGCGACCTACCGCTCGGCCTGAGAAAGCGGGGCTTTTCCTTCACGGCGTTTTGGGATATACTGTCCCTCTGCCAATTTTTTATCCTGCATCGGGGGTTCTATGAACATCTGGAAACGCATTCTGGCCGGCGGGGCATTGTGCGCCGTGGCCCTGGGTCTTGCCGCCCCGGCTTTCGCCGAGACCATCAGGCTGGGCCTCATGTGTCCGCTGACGGGCAAATGGGCCTCCGAAGGGCAGGACATGAAGAACATCGTCAGCCTGCTGGTGGATGAGACCAACGCCGCCGGCGGCATCAACGGCAAGAAGGTCGAGCTCGTGGTGGAAGACGACGCCGGCGATCCGCGCACGGCGGCGCTGGCGGCCCAGAAGCTTGCCGGGGCCGGCGTGGTCGCCGTCATCGGCACCTACGGCTCCGCCGTGACGGAAGCCAGCCAGAACATCATCGCCGAGGCCGGCCTCGTGCATGTGGGGACGGGCTCCACCAGCATCCGCCTCACCGAAAAGGGCCTGCCGCTCTTTTTCCGCACCTGCCCGCGCGATGACGCGCAGGGAGCGGCGGCCGCGGAGGCCATCGTCAAGGGCGGCTTCAAGAAGGTCGCCCTGCTGCACGACAAGTCCTCCTACGCCAAGGGCCTGGCCGACGAAAGCCGCAAGGCGCTGGAAAAGGCCGGCGTGGAGATCGTCTTTTACGACGCTCTGACGCCCGGTGAGCGCGATTACACGGCCATCCTCACCAAGCTCAAGTCCGCCACGCCCGACGTGGTCTTCTTCACCGGCTACTATCCCGAGACCGGCATGCTGCTGCGTCAGAAGAAGGAAATGGGCTGGGACGTGCCCATGATGGGCGGCGATGCCGCCAACCATCAGGACCTCGTGAAGATCGCCGGTGCGGATGCCGCCAAGGGGTATTTCTTCATCAGCCCGCCCCTGCCGCAGGACATGGACACGCAGGAGGCCCGGCATTTCCTTGAAGCCTACAAGGCGCGCTATCAGAGCGTCCCGGTCTCCGTCTGGGCCGTGGTGGCCGGCGATGCCTACAAGGTCATCGAGGCCGCCCTTGCCGCCGGCAAGACCGACCCCGAAGACATGGCCCAGTGGCTCAAGCAGCTCAAGGACATGCCCGGCCTGACCGGCAAGCTCGGCTTTGACGAGAAGGGTGACCGCGTGGGCGAGTTCTACCGCTCCTACATGGTGGACGAGCAGGGGAAGTTCATCCTTCTGCCGCAGAAGTAACAGGGCAGCGCCGCTGTCCCTGACCGTCATCATCATATCTGCAAAAAAGCGCCGCGTGCCCGGAACCGTTCTGCGGTGACGGGCCGCGGCGCACAAGTGCCCTATGGAACAATTTTTTCAGCAACTTCTCAACGGACTCGCCGTCGGCGGCATCTACGCCCTGGTCGCGCTCGGGTACACCATGGTCTATGGCGTGCTCAAGCTCATCAACTTCGCGCACGGCGATCTGTTCACCATCGGCGCTTACCTCGGCCTGACCCTGCTTGTGAGCTGCAACCTTTCCGGGCTCCTGGGTCCCGCCGCCGCCGTCCTCGCCGTGTTCGTCATGGTGGCGTTGCTGGTGGCCGTTCTGGGCTGCCTGCTCGAACGCACCGCCTACCGCCCCCTGCGCAAGGCCAACCGGCTCTCCGCCGTGGTCTCGGCACTGGGGGCCTCCATCTTTTTCCAGAATGCGGTCATGCTCATCTACGGGGCCCGCTTCTACGTCTATCCCGACTATCTGCGCCCTGACTTCACGGTGAGCCTGTTCGGCATGGCCGTGCCCGGCGTGCGCCTGATGGTCATCGCCGCCAGCGTCCTGCTCATGCTGGCGCTCTGGGCCTTCATCCAGCGCACCCGCACCGGCGCGGCCATCCGGGCCGTGGCCATCGACCAGGGAGCGGCCCGCCTCATGGGCATCAACGTCAACCGCGTCATCTCGCTGGTCTTCTTCATCGGCCCCGGTCTGGGGGGCGCGGCCGGACTCATGGTCGGCATCTATTACGGGCAGATCGACTTCACCATGGGCTGGAGCTATGGCCTCAAGGCCTTCACCGCCGCCATCCTGGGCGGCATCGGCAATATCCCCGGCGCCATGCTGGGCGGCCTGCTGCTCGGCGTCATCGAGGCGCTGGCCGCGGGCTACATCGCCATAGCCTGGAAGGACGCCATCGCCTTCCTGGTGCTCATCCTCATCCTCATCATCCGGCCCACCGGGATCCTGGGCGAACGCACGGCGGACAAACTATGAACCTGCGAACCCTTGCCGGCATACTGCTTGCCCTGTGTCTGGCCCTGCTGCCGCTGGTGGCCGGGCCCTACTGGATCTCGGTCTGCGTGAACGTCGGGCTCTACGCGCTGCTGGGCCTGTCCCTCAACATCATCCTCGGCCAGGCGGGCATCTTCCATATGGGGCATGCGGCCTTTTATGCCGTGGGCGCGTACACCACGGCCATCCTGAACACCCTCTACCAGTGGCCCATCTTTGCCGCCATGCCGCTTGCCGGGGCCGTGGCGGCGCTGGTGGCCGTGGCGGTGGCCCGCCCCATCATCCACCTGCGCGGTGATTATCTGCTCATCGTGACCATCGGCATCGTGGAGATCGTCCGCATCGCTCTGCTCAATGACGTGGGCGGCTATACCGGCGGTTCCAACGGCATTTTCGGCATTGCCCGGCCCAATTTCTTCGGCTTCAAGATCGTCAAGACCGTCCACTTCTATTATCTGGTCTGGGGCATGGTGGCGGTGAGCATCCTGCTTTTTTACGGCCTCTGGCGCTCCCGCTACGGTCGGGCCCTCAACTACATCAAGGAAGATGATGTGGCCGCCGAAGGCTGCGGCGTGCACGTGACCAGCTACAAGCTCTCCGCCTTCGTGCTCGGCGCGTTCTGGGCAGGTATGGCCGGGACGCTCTATGCGGCGCAGATGACGACCATCACCCCGGAATCCTTCAACTTCATGGAATCCGTCATCATCTTTGCCGTGGTCATCCTCTCCGGCGGCAGCATCCTTGGCGTGCTCGTCAGCGCCTTTCTCTTCATCGGCCTGCCGGAACTGCTGCGCGAATTCTCCAATGCCCGCATGCTCATCTTCGGTTTGGCCATGATGCTGATGATGATCTGGCGGCCGCAGGGCCTGCTGCCTCCGCGTCCGCGACGCTACCAGGTGGCGGAGGACGGCGGCCGGGCTGACGGCGCGTCCGCGGGAGGTGCGGCATGAGCCTGCTCGAACTGCATGAAGTCAGCAAGATATTCGGCGGTCTGGTGGCGCTGAACGAGCTGTCCTTTTCCGTGGAGGAGGGCAGCGTGGTGGGGCTCATCGGCCCCAACGGCGCGGGCAAGACCACGGTCTTCAACTGCATCACCGGCAACTACCGTCCCGAACACGGCCGCATCACCTTTGCCGGTCGCAACGTGACAGGGCTGCGGCCGCATGCGCTGGTGGAACTGGGCATAGCCCGCACCTTCCAGAGCATCCGGCTTTTCGGGCGGCTGCCCGTGCTGGAGAACGTCCTTGCCGGGCGGCATTGCCGTCTCAAAGCCGGGCTGCTGGCCTCCATGCTCCATACGCCGGCCCAGCGCCGCGAAGAGCGCGAGGCCGTGCGCCGCTGCATGCAGGAACTGGAATTCGTGGGTCTGGCCGCCCACCATGCCGAAGAGGCGGGCAGCCTCTCCTACGGCAATCAGCGTCTGCTGGAGATCGCCCGCGCGCTGGCCTCCGACCCGCATCTGCTCATCCTGGATGAACCCGCGGGCGGCATGAACGATCAGGAGACCGTGGCGCTCATCGACCTGATCAGCGCCATCCGTGACCGCGGCATCACCGTCCTGCTCATCGAGCACGACATGCGGCTGGTCATGCGCATTTGCGAAAAGCTCGTGGTGCTCGAGAACGGCTGCCTGATCGCGCAGGGAGAGCCGGAGGTCGTCCGGTCCAATCCCGCTGTCATCGAAGCCTACCTCGGCGCGGAATCGGAGGGCTGGTAATGGCGTTGCTGGAACTGAAAGGGGTCCGTGTCCGCTACGGCAACGTGGAAGCCCTGCACGGCATAGATCTGCACGTGGAAGAAGGCGAGATCGTCACTCTGCTTGGCGCCAACGGCGCAGGCAAGAGCACGACGCTCCTGAGCATCAGCGGTCTGGTGCGCCCCAGCGCGGGCGAGATCCTTTTTGACGGCAGGTCGCTGCTGCGCATCCCCGCCCACGACGTGGTGCGGCAGGGCATCGCCCAGTCTCCCGAAGGCCGCCGGGTCTTCGGGACCATGAGCGTGCTGGAAAACCTGCGCCTCGGCGCGTTTTCCGTTCGCGACAAGGAAAAGTGCGAAAAGACGCTGGAATGGATATTCGACCTTTTCCCCCGGCTCTTCGAACGCCGCGATCAGCTGGCCGGGACGCTCTCCGGCGGCGAACAGCAGATGCTCGCCATCGGGCGCGCCCTCATGGCCCAGCCCCGTCTGCTGCTGCTCGATGAGCCCTCCCTTGGTCTCGCGCCGCTCTTCGTGCGCTCCATCTTCGAGACCGTGCGCAATATCAGCGCCAGCGGCGTGACCGTCCTCCTCGTGGAACAGAACGCCCGCGCCGCCCTCAAACTGGCTTCGCGTGGCTATGTGCTCGAAGTGGGCAACGTGGTCATGCATGATACCGCGCAAAACCTGCTGGCCGATCCCAGCGTCCGCGAAGCCTACCTCGGCGGTTAGCGGTTGCAGAAATGATGTGCTACTCCGCAGCAGTACCGCACGAGCGTTTTGCCTTGGCAAGAGCTGAAACGCGAGGCGGCGGCACAGCGCTACCCGGTCAAAAACAAGCGTAAAAAACCGTGCTTTTGCCGCGAAACGACAGGCCGCTTGGTTTGGAACCACAAAGTGTTTCAAACTGAAAATGTTTTAAAAAGAGCGTTTCGCCTTACGGGGGAAACGCTCTTTTTTCATGCTGCCGGGAGACCATCGACCGAGGACAGGCCGGAGGGGCGCGTCAACGTGTCATCTTCCACAGTAAGAGTTTTTGCGGGAGGAAAGGGGGTGCGGGGGAAAGGAGGGGGCTTTTTGCAAAAAGCTCCCTCCTTTCCCCCGCAAATAGCAAATTGGAAAATCAGCGTGCGCCGAAGCCCGGCACATGGAAGCGGCGTTCCAGCCAGTGCAGGAGCCAGGTGGCCAGGGTCACCATGACGAGATAGTAGGCGCCGACGACGAGAAAGACTTCGGTATACCGGAAGGTATCCGAGGCGACTACTTTGCCTTCCCCCATGAGCTCCATGCAGGTGACGAGGTAGGCCAGCGAGCTGTACTTGATGAGGTAGATGATCTCGTTGCCGCAGCCGGGCAGGGCGCGCCGGGCGGCCTGGGGGATGACGATCCAGATGATGGTCTGGAGCGAATCCATGCCCAGAGCCTGAGCGGCCTTGATCTGCCCCTGCCGGATGGAGAGCAGCGCCCCGCGGATGTATTCCGACTGATAGGCGGAATTGCAGAGGATGAAGCTGACGAGGGAGGCTCCGTAGGGCTCGAAGTAGATGCCGATCTTGGGCAGGGCAAAGTAGATCATCATGAGCTGCACAGCCAGCGGCACGCCGCGGATGATGGCTGTGTAGGCATCGCCGAGGCGGCGCGCCCAGGGGCTGCCGAAAGCGCGGACGCAGCCCAGCAGGACGCCGCCGACGAAGCCGAACAGGCCGGCCGGTATGATAAGGGCTAGGCTGACCAGCAGGCCACGATTGAGCGCGGGCAGGAGGTCCTGAGATACAAAGGCTGCATCGAACACGCCTAGGCTCCCATCTCCAAAAGATGCTTGCAGAAGTCCCGTGTACGGGTGCCGCTGCCCTCGGCCAGCAGCACGTCGGGGGAGCCCTGCTCAATGATGATGCCCTGCTCCATGAAGAGGATCTCGTGCGCGAGAGCGCGGGCGAAATCCATCTGATGGGTGGCCATGAGCATGGTCATGCCGCCACGGGCGAGGTCCTTGATGACGGCTAGCACTTCGCCGACGAGCTCGGGGTCAAGGGCGGAAGTGGGCTCGTCCAGCAGGATGACCTTGGGATCCATGGCCAGCGCACGCGCGATGGCCACGCGCTGCTTCTGACCGCCGGAGAGTTGCGCCGGGTAGAGACCGGCCCGACGGGACATGCCGACACGTCCCAGTTCCTCCTGGGCGCGGCGCTGGGCGTCCTTGCGGTTCATGCCGCGCACCTTGCGCAAGGCGATGGCCACGTTCTCCTCGGCAGTGAGGTGATCGAACAGGTTGAAATCCTGAAAGATCATCCCCACCTGCGCCCTGAAGGCGCAGAGGGCGTGCCTGTCGTTGAAGTAGAGTGTGCGGCCTTCGAGGAGGATCTTGCCCGTGTCAGGCGGGATGAGGCAGTTGATGCACTGGAGCAGGGTGCTCTTGCCGGCCCCGGAAGGGCCGATAAGCACTTTGAGCTCCCCCCGATTCAGGGTGAGGGAGCAGTCCTGCAAAATGGGTTTCCCGCCGAGTATCTTGGACAGGTGGGCGACCTGCAATACGGTTTGGCTCATGGTTACCCCGCCGCCCCCATGCCGATCGTGCCGCCGGTGGAGTAGCCGGGGATGTGGACCCGGTTTTCCAGGGCGCGCAGGAGTTTCAGCACCACGAGCGTGAGAATGAAGTAGATGAGGCCCGCAAGGGCGAAAAGGGCAAGATGTTCATGGGTGCGCTGGGCTACGAATGTGGCGCGAGCCATGATCTCCTGCGTGCCAAGCACATAGCAGACGGCGGAGTCCTTGAGAAGGATGGAAAATTCATTGGCCCAGCCGGGGAGCGAAAGCCGCAGCGCCTGCGGAAGGATGATCCAGGTTATGCCGCAGCCGTCGGTCATGCCGAGGGCGCGGGCGGCTTTGAGCTGGCCCTGCGGAAGGCTCTCGATGGCGCCGCGGAAGATCTGCGACTGATAGGCCGTGCTGATGCAGCCCATGACCAGACAGGAGGCCAGGAAGGGCGGCAGGGAGAATCCCAGGCTCATGCACAGGCCATAGCTGAGGAAAAGGAGCACGAGGATGGGCACACCGCGGAAAAACCAGACGTACAGCCCGACGGCGGCGCGCACCGCCCTACCGCCATAGACCTGTCCCACGGCCAGAGGGATGCCGAGCACAAGGCCCATGCCGAGGGCCAGCGCCACAGCGCTGACGGTGGTCAGCGTTCCGCCGAGGATGAAGGGCAGGGCATCCCAGATGACTTGCAATGAATTCATGGCACACGGATGGTTGATGGGAGAGACAGGGGCAAGGCCGCCACGCTGGTGGCGGCCTTGCCGGCGTCAGAACAGAAAGGGCGCGGGGCCCGGGCTGTCGTTACTTGCGCAGATACTTTTCCTGCAGCTCCTTCCAATACGGGTCGGCCTGGAGCTTGCGGAAGCCTTCGTCGATGAGGGCGCGGAGCTCGGTGTCGCCCTTGCGGATGGCCACGCCGAACTGGTCGGGCTCGCCGTGGGTGCCGGCCTTCTTCACGGCCTTGCCCTTGGCGATGGAATCTTCGGCCGGGAGCTGGTCCATGAGGGCGGCGTCGATACGGCCGTTGAGCAGGTCTTCCACGGCCAGGGGGCAGGATTCATAGAAACGCAGTTCGAAGGGATAGCCCTTTTCCTTCTGCTCCTGCTTGATGGCGTCGGCTTCGGAGGTGCCGCGCTGCACGCCCAGCTTGATGGGCTTGGAAAGGATGTCCTTGGGCGTCAGGGTGGAGTCTTTCTTCACGAGGAAGACACGGGAGACCGTCCAGTACGGATCGGAGAAGTCCACCATCTTGCGGCGTTTTTCCGTGATGCTCATGCCGGAGCAGATCATGTCGATCTGCTTGTTGACAAGAGCGGGGACGATGCCGTCCCAGGCCATGGCCTGATGAGTGATGGTGACGCCCATAGCCTTGGCGATCCAGTTCATGGCGTCGACGTCAAAACCGGCGGGCTGTCCCGTTTTTTCGTCGATGTAGGCAAAGGGCGGGTAGTTGGCGTCGATGCCGTTGACATAGTTTTTGGCAAAGGCCGGCACAGCGGCCAGCAGGCCCAGCAGCAAGGTGCAGACAAAAAGCTTTTTCATGGCGAACCCCGATTTCTGAAAAACAGCCGCAGGCACGGCAGAACGGGATTTTTCTAGCAGATGGCGCTCCGCGGCGCAAGCCCCGCGCCCTTTCCCTTGAGTTGTGCGGGGGAAGGGTGTATGTAACACGGATTCCATCTGACGGTTATGCCATGCTCACGAATATTTCCCCCGCCGAATTCCTGCGTCGGGCAGGTTTCCCCCCGCAGCAGCTCGTGCTTTGCCTTGGGGACATGCTCACCCTGCTTCTGGTCTCCGCGCTGGTGCTCTTGCTGCGCACCCTTTTCGGCGGCGTCGATCTGGAGCAGTACGTCTGGATGGCGCTGTTCATCATCGTGCTCATGCCGATCATCGGCTTTCTTTTCGGCCTCTATCAGACGCTGCCGCTGCCGCCGCACCGTGAGCTGCGCTCGCTCGTGCTGTCGGCCAGCATGGTCTTCGCCCTGTTGCTGCTCTTCCTTTTTGCGGGCAAGAGCAGCATAAGCTATTCCCGGCTGGCCCTGCTGGGGGGCTGGGTTGTGAGCTGCCTTGCGCTGCCGGGCTGGCGCTTCCTCGCGCGCCGTCTCTGGGTCCGCCGGCGCTGGTGGGGCGCGCCGCTCATCATCCTTGACCGCAGCCGCCGGGGCAGGGCCTTCTGGCATTATCTCAAGCGGAACCCGCAGTACGGCCTCTTGCCCTGCGACATCATGGATCTGCCGGAGGACAGGGAACGGCTGGCCACCTGCCTGGAAAACTGTGCCCGGCGCTATCCTGACGCCATCGCGCTCTTGCTGCATGACGGCGCGCAAGAGGACGGCGGCTGCTTGTCCCTGGTCAGCCGGTATTTCGGCAAGACGCTGGTGGTCCCGCGTTTCGACGCCGAGATGCAGCATTTCTGGCTGACCCCCTGTGATCTCGGTCTGCATACCGGTTTGCTGGTCAAGCAGAACCTGCGCAGCCTCTGGAGGCGGAGGCTGAAACGTCTGCTGGATCTGAGCATCTGCCTGCCGTTGTCCGTGCTGCTCCTGCTGCCGTGCCTCTGCATCGTTCTGGCCATCTGTCTGGACAGCAGGGGCGCGCCCATCTACCGTCAGCGCCGCATCGGGCAGGGGGGGCGCGAGATCCGTATTTGCAAGTTCAGGACCATGATCGCCAATGCGGATACGGCGCTTGCGCGCTATCTGGAAGAACGGCCCGAACTGCGCGCCGAATGGGAACGCGACCACAAGCTCAAGCATGATCCGCGGGTGACCCGCGTGGGGGCGTTCCTGCGCAAGACCAGCCTTGACGAGCTGCCCCAGCTCATCAACGTGCTGGTCGGGGACATGAGTCTTGTGGGGCCGCGACCCATCGTGGAGAGCGAGCGGGACAAATACGGCCAGGTCTACGAGAACTATTGCCGGGTCCGGCCCGGCGTCACCGGGCTCTGGCAGGTCTCCGGCCGCAACAACACCTCATATGCGGAGCGGGTCGCCCTGGACAACTACTATGTGACCAACTGGTCCGTCTGGATGGATCTCTGGATACTGGGCAAGACGCCCTTTGTGGTGCTGACCGGTTACGGCGCGTACTGAGAAGGCGCAACGGAGGCCCGTCCGCAACGCTCAGGGCCATTACGTTTTTTGAGGGGGAAGAAACCCCTTTGCTTTGCTGTCGATGCCTGTAAGGCTCCTGCGTCGCCTTACAGGCACGGCCTTGCGGGCCGCCCTTTGGGGCGCTGCTCGCGGCAAAAAGGGGTTTCTTCCCCCTCAAGCTCCCCCATCTTCCCCAGAACCCGCTATCAGGATAAAGGGAGTGGGAAGCAAAACACCTTATGCAATGAAAATAAATAGTTATTTTACAACAGGTTGTAAAACACCCCCAACAGGGCATGATAAAAAGTCCTGCTCCTGGGCGATGTAAAAGCCCGCGGGCGTCGACACAGAGCGCTACCGCAAGGCGGCCCGCAGGCCGTGCCTGTCAGCGATCCAGCGCGGCGAAGCCCTGTTCGACTTCCGCCGTGAAGGCTTGCGCAAAGCGGTCTTCGGAAAAATTCTCGGCATGCGCATGCAGGACGGCGGGCGAGAAGGCCGCTTCCTGCTCCTCGAAGCGAAGGATGGCCGCTTGCAGGCATTCCGGGCTCTGTTCGTCGAAGAGCTGGCCGGTGATGCCGTCCTGTACGGTCTCCCGCGCACCGCCGCGTCCGTAGGCGATGACGGGGACGCCTGCGGACATGGCTTCCACGGGGATGATGCCGAAGTCTTCCTCACCGGGGAAGAGTAGCGCCCGGCTCCGGCGCAGCAGCTCCCGCACGGCGTCATCCTCCAGACGCCCCAGAAAGCGCACGTTCGGCCCGGCCAGCGCTTCCAGCCGCTGCCGTTCTTCGCCGTCGCCGATGATCAGCAGCGGCCGTCCGAGGCGGTTGCAGGCCTCGATGGCCAGATCCACCCGCTTGTAGTGCGTCAGGCGGCCAAAGCAAAGATAGTGCTCGCCCCCGGCCCGCTCGCGGGGGGCATAGGCCTGCGTGTCCACCGGCGGATGCACCACCTGGGCCTCACGACGCCAATACTTGCGGATGCGGCGCGCCACGTGACGGGAATTGGCCACGATGCGGTCCACGCGCATGGCGCTGAGCACGTCCCACTGCCGCAGGCGGGGCAGCAGCACGCGCGAGCAGAGCCGGGTGAACCGTCCCGCATTTTCCTGATACACGGGCCAGTTGTCCCAGAGATAACGCATGGGCGAGTGGCAATAGCAGATGTGCAGGGCGTCCGGCCGGGTGATGACGCCCTTGGCTGGCCCGGATTCGCTGGAGATGACGAGATCATAGCCTGTCAGATCCAGCTGTTCGAGCGCCAGCGGCATGAGCGGCAGATACTTCTGATAATGCCGCGCGCTGCCGGGCAGGGCGTTGATGAAGGTCGTACGGATGGCGTGCCGCCGCAGTTCGGGCAGCAGATTATCCCTGCGCAGCACATGCGTATAGATGTCGGCCTGAGGGTAGAGGCGGCAAAGGGCTTCGAGCACCTTCTCGCCGCCGCCCATGACCGACAGCCAGTAGTGGACCAGAGCGACGCGCATCAGGCAGCGGGGCGGTCGCCGATGGCGGCGGTGATCACGGCTTCGGCGGCCAGCTTGCCGTCCACGAAGGCCTTGGCGTCCATCTTGCACATGCGCAGCTTCATGCGCAGATTGCTGCATTCCAGATCGAGGCGGTCGCCGGGGACCACCTGCCGCCGGAATTTCACGCCGTCCAGCCCGGTGAAGAGGAAGAGCTTGTCCGACAGATCGCCCATGCCTACCGCGGCCAGCAGGCCGCCGGTCTGCGCCAGCGCTTCAAGGATGAGCACGCCCGGCATGATGGGCACCCCGGGGAAATGTCCCTGGAAGAACGGCTCGTTCATGGTGACGTTTTTATAGGCGCGGATATGCGAACCGGGAACGCATTCCACCACCCTGTCCACCAGCAGGAAGGGATAGCGGTGGGGAAGGATGGCCTGGATGCGCTGGATATCCATCGTGATGGGCGTTTCCTGACTCATGAAAACTCCTTTTTCCTGTGCGTCGGTCCTGCCACCTTAGCCCGTGACGTGCCGGGGCACAAGGGCTGCACGGCGGCAAACACAAAAAAACCCGGCGCGGGGCCGGGTCTTTTTTGCTGTCCGAGGGAAATGGCGGCTTACTTCTTGTCGCCCTTTTCCTTGAAGATCTTGTTGACTTCAGCCAGCACGTCGGGGGTGAGATCCATGCTCTGGTCGGCATAGAGGACGCCGCCCGCCGTGATGTCCACCACGAAGGTGAAACCCTTGCGCTTGGCCACTTCATAGG
Source organism: Candidatus Desulfovibrio gallistercoris (assembly GCA_019118745.1). Taxonomy (GTDB): domain Bacteria; phylum Desulfobacterota; class Desulfovibrionia; order Desulfovibrionales; family Desulfovibrionaceae; genus Desulfovibrio; species Desulfovibrio gallistercoris. The sequence continues at coordinate 68,547 of DWYJ01000006.1, forward strand.
TGGCATTGAAGACCATGGTCACCATGTCCTGGCGCAGCTTGACTTCTTCTTGTTCGACCTTGCGCATGAAGTTGCGGGTCTTCTGATCGAGTTCCTGCTTGGACTTGATGAAGGCCAGCTTCTTTTCCTCGCTCGCCTTGGGGCCCTTGAGGTCTTCGGCCTTCTTCTTCAGCGCTTCGCCCTGCTTTTCGAGGGACTCGCGCTCCTTGCCGAACTGCTTTTCCATCTTTTCCTTGGCGGCCTTGGCCGGTTCGCTCTGAGTGGCGACGGCCTGCATGTCCACGACGCCGATCTTGGGCGTCAGCGTAGCGGCAGCGTCCGCGGCAAAGGCGGAACCAACCAGCATCAGGCTCAGGGCAAGGGTCAGAAACAGGACTTTACGCATGGGGAACACTCCATTTCAGTAATCGGTCGTGTGTGAATGTGTCAAAGCGTAGCAACGCTTTCAGGCTTTGTCTGCAGAACGGGAAGAGCTGGCTGGCTGCTTCGTTCGGCGCGCCTATCACATAGCACCAGACGTACCGTCAGTCAATGAATTCTGTGCCGTACGACGCTTGGACAAGCGATCGCGGTAGGCAAGGATGCCCTCCGCCAGGCCTTCGGCCAGAGCGTGTCTGTACTTGGCGTCCAAAAGGCGCTTGGCTTCCTGTCCGTGCGTGCAGTACCCCACTTCCACAAGGACGGCGGGCATGTTGGCGCCCAGCAGGACATGGAAGGGCGCGGACTTGGTGCCGTTGTTGCGCACTTCGTAGCCTCGCCGCTTGAGGCGGAAGAGGGAAAGCCGCTGGATATCCGAGGCAAGGCGGCGCGACTCGTCCACACGTGCCGACAACATCACTTCCGCCAGCATGCTCTGCATATTGCCCAGCCGCCGTTCGCTGCGGGCGTTTTCCAGCGCGGCCACTCGTGCGGCGTGCTGGTTGCTGGCAAAGTCGAGGTAGTAGGTCTCGAAGCCCTGGACGGAGCGGTCCTCGTTGGCGTTGACATGGATGGAGACGAAGAGGTCGCATTCCTTGCGGTTGGCCGCCACCGTACGCTGGCTCAGGCCCACGGCGCGATCGTCCCGGCGGCTGTAAACGACATCGAGGCCGTTGGCCTCCAGCAGGCGGCCCAGACGCAGGGCGATGTCCAGGGTGATGACCCGTTCCACCACCTTGTTGTGGCTGGTGCCGGGGTCGCGTCCGCCGTGACCGGCGTCGATGAAGACGCGTTGCACGCTCAGGCCGAGTTGGCTCGCCATGTCGGCCACCTGACGCGCGCTGACCCGGCGTTCACGCCGAGGAGCTTCGGCGATGTCCGTGTCTCCCTTTTCCGCACGGGGCAGGCGGTTCTTGCCGGACGTCACCCGAACCACGATGCGGCTGGGGTTTTCTTCGGAATCCGTATCGAAGCGCGCCACCTCGCGGAACGTAAGTTCCACCTGCGCATCCTTCTTGAGCTTCTTGACCGCGATGTTCTGGAGCAGGCTGCCGTTGACCTTGACGCCCTTGCGCACGTCGTCGGCCACGGCCGTATTCTTGAGCCGCAGGACGAGGCGGTCCGGCTGGGACTTGCTGCCGCGCACCAGGCGGGTGTCGTACGTGGTGGAGGTATTGAGCTCCAGCACGACCTCAACGCTGTTCTTGCCCGGCGAATCCCAGGAAAGCATTTGCAGTTCCGGCGCGGCAGGCCGCTGCGCCGTGCGTACGGATGCTTCCTTCTGCGGACCTCCGTCCAGTTCCGCCAGCAGCTGCCGCCCCTTGCCGGCCATGTCTCCCTTGGCGTAGCTCTTCAGCTGTTCGCTGAGGAAACGCCGGGCCTCTCCGGCATCGTCCAGCTCCTGCGCGGAGAGGACGGCGGCCTGATAGAGGGCGTCGTCAGCCAGGGCGCTGCGCGGGAACTGATCCGGGACCGCGGCATAGAGGGCGACCGCGGCCTGGAACTCCTTGTCGAGGTGCGAGCAGCGGGCCAGCGCCTCACGGCAGACGGCCGCACGATAGAGCGCCCCCGCGCCTATGGCCGGAGAGGGCTTGGCGGCGTGCACGGAAAGGAAGCGCTGCTCCAGCTTTTCCCACGGCTCACGCCAGCAGGACCGCTTCTTGTCCTTGCGCAGGGCGTCCATCTCCGCCTTGGCCTGCTGATAGACGGCCTGCGGCCGCTGTGCCGGGCGAACATCGGGGATGGCCGCTTCCGGCGCAGGTGCTTGCGCGGCCGGGGCGGCTGCCGCCGTCCCGACTGGGGCCAGGCTGGCGGTAAGATTGCTGCGCAGCTCACGGGCCTGATCGCGCATGTCCCCACGGGGATACTGCCGTTCAAGGCGGTCCAGCAGGGCCAGCGCCGCCTTGTCGTCCTTGAGGTAGGAGGCCGTCAGCAGGGCAGCCCGGAAGAGGGCATCGTCGGCAAGGCGGCTGTCGGCATGCTTGAGCGCCACTTCTTCGTAGCAGTCCACGGCCCGTTGTGCGTCCTTGCGGGTAAAGGAACGGCGCGCCAGCTGTTCGAGGCTTTCCCCGGCCTTGAACAGGGCGGCGGCCCGGTTGGGCCAGTCCGTGTCGCTGCGGTAGATGTCGCTGAATTCCTCCGCCAGGTTTTCCCACGGCTCCCGCTGCATGGAGCGTTTCTCGTCCAGCTTGAGCCGCTCCACGCCGGCCTTGGCGTCCGCGTAGCGCTTTTCAGTGGGGGGGAGCGCCGAATAACCGGCATCGTAGCAGAGCACGACCAGCGCGAAAAGAGCCAGCATGAAGGCCAGCGGCGGCGCCAGACGCCGCAGCACGCCGCTGCCGTTGCCCGTCTTTTCGGAAGATGTAGTTCGCTTTGCCATAGTGTTTTCCCGCCAGGCCCGCAGAGCAGACGGGCCGCCTTCTCTCCCTGGAGGCCTTGCGCTGCTGTGGCAGTGGGGGGAGGACAAGGCTCAGGAGTACTCTATGATTTCTTTCTTATCCTACTCGTAGTCTGTGGCGGGGTATTTGGCAAGGAATTTTTTTTTAGAAATGCTCTAAACAAAATTTACATGAAGTGATGAAAGTTTATATTCTGCCGTATCTGTGCACGATGAACAGCATAGCTAGAGATAAAACGTATCTGTTATAGTTTCAGATGCAGAGAAATGTGTCTTGATATGCATAAATAATAAAGGCGCCCTCCGCAGAGGACGCCTTTTTGCATTCCCGGCAGAACGGATCAGAAGAACTGACCCATGCTGAATTCCAGCCGCCCGGGCTCGCGCTCGTTGTCGTAGTCCTTGCTGAGCGGGATGCCGTAGGCGATGCGCAGGTCGCCCATGGGCGAGCGCCAGCGCAGTTCAAGGCCGGCGGAGTAGACGATCTTGTCGTACAGATCGTTGGCCTGCGTCTTGGAGTCGATGTTGAAGCCGGCATCTATGAAGGGCACGAGCGCAAGGCCCATATCCTTCTGGAAGGTCCAGACGTATTCCAGGTTGACCACGCCCATGCGGTCACCGCCGATCTGGTCGCCGCCGTAATTCTTGTCGCGGGGCGAAAGGTCGGAGTAGGAGAAGCCGCGGATGGTTTCCATGCCGCCCACCCAGAAGCGTTCGAAGACCGGCACGCGCTTGTCCGTATTCTGGAAGACGCCGCCGACGCGGGCCCGCAGGTGGATGGTGTTCTCCGGATTGAAGGACCAGAAGCCCTGCCAGTCCGCCACGGCCTTGATGAAGTTGTCCGTACCGCCCAGACCGCCGCCGCCGTATTCGGCCCAGAGGCGGGCGATGGTGCCCTTGGTGGGCCTGTCGCGGGCGTCGGTGGTGTCGCGCAGGATGCGGGCGTTGATGGCGCTGGTCCAGTTGTAGCCCTTGTAGTCGGTGATGTAGGGGGAGGCATCGTCGCCCACGTCCGAGAGGTAGTAGCGTTCCAGACGGTAGCCGATGCCGACGGAGGTATATTCGCCCACGGGGTAGGAGAAGTTGATGGTGTCCCCCATGGTCTCCTTGGTGAAGTCGTCCCAGTAGTCGCGCACGTAGTACAGATCGTTGCCGATGCTGAGATCCGTATCGTAGACGCGCGGATTGGTGAAGGACAGGATGCCCGACGTGCGCCGCCAGGAGAAGAAGCCCTGCAATTGCAGCCAGTAGCCGCGGCCGAAGAGGTTGCGCTCCATGATGGAGGCGGAGACGCCCACATCATAATAGGTGGAGTAGCCGATGCCGCCCATGAGCGCGCCGGTGTTGGTCTCATTGACCTTGACCTTGAGGTCCACCTCGTCGTCCTTGCCGGTGGGCACGAGTTCCGTGTCCACGGCGGAGAAGTAGCGCAGGCGGTTCAGGCGCTCGGTGGAGCGGCGCAGCTTGGCCCCGTCGTACATGTCGCCGTCGCCCAGGCGCATCTCGCGCAGGATGACGTTGTCGCGGGTCTTCACGTTGCCTTCGACGATGAGGCGGCGGATGAAGACCTTTTGCTTCTTGCTGATCTGGTAGCCCACGTCCACCAGAGGCTCGTCGCCGTCCACCTTGAGGATGCGGGTGTCCACTTCGGCAAAGGCGTAGCCCTGGTCAGCGTAATAGTTGGTCAGGCGTTTGGTGTCCTCCTGCATGACGGTAACGGAAAAATAGTCGTTATCGTCGCGCCAGTTGTCCATCTCCACCTGGGCGAGCATGGCGTCCTCGGTGTCGATGACGTCGCCGCCGAACTTGACGTCCCGCACCTTGTAGCGCGGGCCTTCGTTGACGAGGAAGGTGATGTAGATGCCGTCTTCCTTGTACTGGATGTCCGGCGCGGACACCTGGATGTCCACAAAGCCCTGGCTCAGGCCATAGGCGGCGATGGCGTTGGTGTCGCGTTCGATGTATTCGTCCTTGAGCACGCCGGTGCCGGTGAACCAGGACAGGATGGTGCGGGGACGCAGGGCCAGATACTTGTCAAGGCCGCCGCGGTCCAGCTCCTTGATGCCGTCGATATTGACTTCCTTGATGTAGAGCTTGTTGCCTTCCTCCACGGAGATGACCAGGACGGCGCCCTTGCCGCCCTGACGGGATTCCAGCCTGTAGGAAGCCTTGGCAAGGTAGTAGCCTTCCTTGCGGTAGAGCTCGTTGATCTTCTGGAGGTCGTCGGAGATGAGCTGCTCGTTGAGCACGTTGCCGCTGCGGGTGCCCATCGCCGCCAGCACGTCGTCGGCGTCCACGGCGTCGGAACCTTCGACGATGATGTTCTCGATACGGGGCTTTTCGCTGACGGTGAAGACAAGGACATTGCCTTCAAGGGTCGCCCGCACGTCGTTGAAGTAGCCCATCTCCCAGATGCGCTTGACTTCTTCGTTGATGGCGTCGGCATCCGGGCTGTCGCCGCGGCGGATGGTCAGGCGCGTCAGCACCACGTCCGGGTCCATGACCTGGAGACCGCGCACCTGCACGTCGGCGAGGCCCTTGGTCGTGCCCTGCATGGGGACGAAGTCCGGCATCTGATCGAGCGCGGGAGCAGCGGCGGGCGCGGCCGCCGGTGCCGGGGCGCTGCCCGCGCCCATGACGCTGGCGGCCCGTCCGGCCAGATCGCTGGCGCATTCGGCCAGCGCTATGAGCGAATCACGCTCGAAGCGTGCGGGGACGGCCTGGCCCTCTTCCACGGGCACAAGGCGGGTATCCATGCTGAAGCCCGTTCCCTGCTCGCTGAAGCTGCCGTAGACGACGAGATCGGCGCCGGCCATGCGGCCCAGACGCCGGGCTTCGGCCAGGTCCACGGAGCCGTTGCCGCCGCGGGCCAGCAGACCGCGGGCTTTGTCCATGGGGATGGGGCTGAGTCCGTTCTGCGCGAGCTGGTCACAGATAAGCTGGGGCACATCCTGCGAAGCATTGGGCATTTCCGGGCCGGTGCTGGCCTGGAAGGGCAGCACGAGCACCTTTTGTCCGGCGGCGTTCGCCGCGGTCACGGCGCACACCAGCAGCAAGGCCGGCACAATGAAGAGGGAGGAGAGCCTACGCAAATACTTTTTCATACAATATCCCCGCTCTGAGTTCCAAACTGCGCTGCATGGTAGCGGCCAGGTCCGCATTGTGCGTGACCACTACGAGCGTCATGCCCAGTTCCTTGTTCAGCTCCGTCAGCAGTTCGCCGATCTGCGCCCCGGTATGCTCGTCCAGATTGCCCGTGGGCTCGTCGGCGAGCAGGACCCGCGGCCGCATGAGGATGGCGCGCGCTATGGCCACGCGCTGCCGTTCACCGCCGGACATGGTGGCGACGGAGCTCTGCATGCGGTGCGAGAGCCCGACCCTGTCCAGCATTTCCCGCGCCAGCGGCAAAACGTCGGCATGGCGACGCCCGGCCACGAAGGCAGGCATCGCCACATTTTCCACTGCCGTGAATTCCGGCAGCAGATGGTGGAATTGAAAGACAAAGCCCAGCGCGGCATTGCGGAAATGCGCCTTTTCGTCCGCGTTCATGGCGGCCATGTCTTTACCGTCGAACAAGATACGTCCTGACGAGGGAGTATCAAGAGCTCCCATAAGATGCAAGAGGGTCGACTTGCCCGAACCGGAGGCCCCCACTATGGCCAGGGACTCCCCTTCATCAATTACCATATTGATATTCTTGAAAATCTCTAGATTTTCAGGGCCGTCAAAATGTTTGCTCACATCAAGGAATCGGTACAGTTCGGACATGGCGGTTATTCGTAGCGCAAAGCTTCGGCCGGAACGAGGCGGGCGGCCTGCCGCGCCGGATAGAGGGTGGCCAGGAAGCAGAGCAGCATGGCGCTGGCGCCCACGATGAGCACGTCGGGCACGGTGATGATGATGGGGAGATGGTCGAGGGTGTAGACGTTTTCCGGCAGCTTGATGAAGCGGTACTTGCGCAGGGCCCAGCCGAGAGTGAGGCCCATCCCGTAGCCCAGCAGGGTGCCGACCAGGCCGATGATGGTCCCCTGGAGCATGAAGATGTTGCGGATCATGCGGCTGGTGGCGCCCATGGACATCATGATGGCGATGTCCCGCGTCTTTTCCATGACCAGCATGACCAGCGAGGTGACGATGGAAAAGGAGCCGATGAGCACCACCATGGCGAGCAGGATGAACATGCCGACCTTTTCCAGCTTGAGGGCCGCGAAGAGGTTGGCGTTCATCTCCATCCAGTGGCGGACATAGAAGGGGCTGCCCAGTTCCCCGGCCAGTTCGTTGGCGATGACGTCGGCACGGAAGAGATCGTCCACGGTGATCTCGATGCCGGTCAGGTAGCCCTCCGGCAGGCCCAGCACGCTGCGGGCCACGTCCAGCGCGACGAAAGCCAGGGAAGAGTCGTATTCGAACATGCCGGTCTTGAAGGTGCCCACCACAACGAAAGGCTTGACGTCGGGCTGATAGCCGGCCGCGCCCTTCTTGCCGGAAGGGGTGAGCAGGTTGACGCGGCTGCCGAGGACCACGCCGAGGCGGCGGGCCAGTTCATCGCCGATGATGATGCCCGGCAGGCCTTCCCGCACGAGGTCGCCCACAGCGCCCTGCCGCAGTTTGCCCAGCATGGTGACGACGTCCGGCGCGGTGGCCGGGTCCACGCCGCGCAGCACGATGCCCTTGACGCTGCCGTTGGCCGAGACCATGCACTCGGTATAGATGAACGGCGTTGCCCCGGTGACATGCGGGACGCTGAGCGTCCGCTCGCGCAGATCAGGCATGCGCTGGAAGGCCGCCGGCTGATAGGACATGACGATGCCGTGAGCGTTGGCCCCCAGGATCTTGTCCCGCATGTCCGTGGTCAGGCCGTTGTACACCCCAAGGACGACCACCAAAGCGCCGACCCCCAGCGCCACGCCCAGGATGGACATGAGCGAGATGACCGAGATGAAGGTCTGTTTGCGGCGCGAAAACAGATAGCGCCGGGCGACGAAAAGGGCGAAGGAGGATCGGCCCACCTAATACTCCGGCCGCAGCAGCGGGAAGAGGATGACCTCGCGAATGGACGCCGAATCCGTCAGCAACATGACCAGCCGGTCTATGCCCACGCCCTGTCCGGCAGCGGGCGGCATGCCGTATTCCAGGGCGCGCAGGTAGTCCTCGTCCATGCAATGGGCTTCGTCGTCCCCGGCTTCCTTTTCCCGCACCTGCGCCTCGAAGCGGTTGCGCTGGTCCATGGGATCGTTGAGCTCGGAAAAGGCGTTGGCCATTTCCCTGCCGGTCATGAAGAGTTCGAAGCGGTCCGTGATGTCCGGGTTCTCGTCATTGCGCCGCGACAGCGGCGAGATGGCCGTGGGGTAGTGGTAGATGAAATGCGGCTGGATGAGCTTCTCTTCCACGTCGAGGTCAAAAACCTTGGCCTGCATCTTGCCCAGCTCCTCGCCTTCGGCCACCTTTTCGCCCTTTTCCGTGAGGTAGGCCTTGACCTTGTTGTAGTCGGTATAGAAGGAGGGCGCATGTCCGCCGACCTGCTCCAGCGATTCATGGAAGGTCATCCGCTTCCAGTGGCCGGGGGTCAGGTCGATCTCCTGCCCCTGATAGGTGATGACGGTGCTGCCGCAGACCTTCTCCGCCAGCCGGGCGAAGAGCTCTTCGGTCAGGTCCATGAGATCGCGGAAGGTGGCATAGGCCCAGTAGAACTCGCACATGGTGAATTCGGGGTTATGGCGGGTGTCTATGCCTTCGTTGCGGAAGTTGCGGTTGAGCTCGAAGACCTTTTCAAAGCCGCCCACAAGCAGACGCTTGAGGTAGAGCTCAGGCGCGATGCGCATGTACAGCTGAAGGTCGAGCGCATTATGATGCGTGATGAAGGGGCGGGCCGTGGCGCCTCCGGCCAGGGGCTGCATCATGGGCGTCTCCACTTCCATGAAGCCCTTTTCCTGCAGGAAGGAGCGGAACTCGCTCACGATGAGGCTGCGCTTGCGGAAGATGTCCCGCGCGCGCTCGTTGACCGTCAGGTCGACATAGCGCTGGCGGTAGCGCGTCTCCATGTCCTTGAGGCCGTGGTATTTTTCCGGCAGGGGACGCATGGAGCGCGTGATGAGCTTGAGGCTGCGGCAGGCGATGGTCAGCTCATTGGTCTTGGTGCGGAACAGATGCCCGGAAACGCCGACGATGTCGCCGACATCCAGCTTCTTGACCACGGCAAAGACGTCTTCGGGCAGCTCTTCGCGGCTGGCGTAGCACTGGATGCGCCCGCTCTGATCCATGAGGTGGAAGAAGAGCACCTTGCCGAAGCTGCGCAGCGAGACGATGCGCCCGGCCAGCGCAAAGACGTCCCCGGCCTGATCCAGCGCCTCGCCTTCCAGCTCGCCGAACTGGTCGAGGACCTCGCCGATGGCATGTTCCTTGCGGAAGTCGTTGGGGAAGAGCGGCACGCCGGCATCCAGCAGGTCACAGGCCTTCACCACGCGATTCTTGACCACCTCGTTGAGGTCGTCGCGTTTGGCGAGCCCTTCCAGCATGGGCATGAAATACGCGGCATGGGCGGACTTGGTGTTCAGCTTCACCTTGGGCTTCTGCGGACTCTTTTCCCGTTCTTCCACAATACATCTCCTCGCGGCTAACGCGCCAATAATTGCTGGAGCAGCCTAGTCCAAGCCTTGGCGGCAGTCAAGGACCCGGTCCGCGCCGGGGCGTCTTTCTTCGCGCGGCGGGCGCGCCTGACGGCTTGTCTTTCTTGACACGATACGCCATAGTGCTCCCCTTGGCATCAAATTACAGAGCGAGGCGCAGATGAAAAAACTGACTATCTCCTTTCTGGGGCGGGACTGTCCCGGAGCCGTGTCCACGGTGAGCCAGATCCTCGGCCAGAGCGGCTGCAATATCGTGGAAGTGACGCAGACCATCCTGTCCGGCGAGTTTGCCGCTATTTTTATTGTCCAGGCTCCTGACACGCTGGAGCAGGAAGAGCTGCGGCGTCTGCTGCTGACCGGGCTGGAGGCCGCCGGGCAGGACCTGTCCGTGCTGGTGCGCCCGGCCGTGGAAGGGCAGTGGGGCACAGGGCTTGTCTGCGATCCCTTCGTGGTGACGGCGGACGGGCCGGACCACACCGGACAGATCGCGGCCATGAGCCGCATCTTCGCCCAGCACAGCATCAATATCGAAAGCCTCAAGGCCATCCTGGGCGAGGGCGGCCCGAATCATGCGCTCTTCGTGTTCGAGGTCATGGTGCCGGAAGATGTGGACCTTGGCCGCCTGCGCCGTGAACTCATGGTGGAGGGCAAGAAGCACGACCTGCGCGTGAGCGTGCAGCACCGCGACATTTTCGAAGCCGTGCACCGCGTGGCGTCGTTCTGAGGCAACGGCCATGCGATGCCCCGCGCTGTTTTTGCTGGCTGTCTGGCTCGTCTGCCCGGCGTTCGCGTCTGCCGCGGCGGCGGACGGGGACGGAGGGCGGCCTGCTCCGGGATCGCCCTCTCTGGACGTTACGCCCCCGGAGGGCTGGACGGCGGCAAGCGAAGCGCCTGAAGGCATGTTTGCCGGCTGCCGGAGCTACTCGCGCACGGACGAGCTCTTCGCCCTGATGGCCTGCGCCGAGGATATCGACCTTTCCCAAAACACGGATGAAGGCTACCGCCCCCTGGGGGACGCCCTTCTCCGCAGCGGCGAGGAAGGGGTCCTGCTGCTTGCTCCCCGCAAGCAGGGGAAGGGGGTCGGGCTCTTCGTGCTGCTCGGACAGCCGGGGTCCGTCTGGCGGCGGCAGGAGGCGGCTCCCATGCTGGCGGCCTTCGCAGGCGCGTATGCCGTGCCGGAACAGCTGCTGGCCCCGCCTATCGATCCGGTCCGCTATCTGGGGACGTTCTCCCCCGAGGATCAGGGCCGGGAAGAGGAACTCGGCTGCACGGTCTATGTGCGCTCGCTGCCGGGCAATGCAGAGGGCAAGCTGCTGGCGGCCATCCTGCCCTATTCCGCCGCCTGGCTGGACAAGCCGGAACTGCTGGCCTCTCTGGAATCCTTCTGGGGAGAACTCGCGCCGGAGGGCGAACACTGGACGGCCGGGCCGAAACGCCATGCCGCCATCTCCGCCGACGGGCGGGCGCTCTGCCTGCTCATGGCCGTCGCCGCGGAAACGACGGACACGACCGAGGCTGTCCGCCAGGCCATGTGCGATCTGCCCGGCTTTGTCTGGTGATGGTCTTTGTCACGCTATCCAACGACCGACAGCCCCAAAGGAGACGACATGCCTTTTCAGAAATTCCTCAACACGCTTCAGGGAACGTGCGGCATGCGCGGCTTCCTTGCGCTGCTGCCTTTGCTCTGCCTGCTTGTCCTGCCTGCGGCCGCGCCGCGCGCCGCATCCCTTCCCCCGGCCGTGACGCCGCCCGCGGGCTGGAAGGAAGTGAAGGATGCCGCCGAACTGGAGCACATTTTCGCGGACACCCCCGTTGTCCCGCGCGAGTCCAGCCGTATCTATGCTCGCGCCGACGGTACGCTTTGCCTCATGGTCAGTTCCGGCATCCCGGCGGAGGCCTTTTCCCGCGAGCATGAAGGGTATCGCCGGCTGGGCAAGGGCTTTGTGTCCGACGATATCATGACTGAGGAAAGGGAATTGATCGCCCCCGCCCGCAACGGTGGCGACGGCGGTCGGTTCGTCCTGTTCGGGCCGCCCAGCTCCCTGTTCCGGCTGGTCGAAGTCGCCCCCATGCTGGCGGCATACGCAAAACACTTTGACATCCCCGCGGAGCTGACGGACAAGCCTGTCGATCCGTCCCGCTATGTGGGGAAGTTCGCCTCGCCCGCTTCAGGGCAGAAGGATGAATATGGCTGGTTGACGTACGCCCGTCCCCTCGCCAAGGACGGCAGGTCGATGATCGCGTTGCGGATCATTCCTTACGGCGAGGGCTGGATGCCCAGAAAGAATTTTCTTGCACTCGTGTGGGCCGCTTTTCTGAATCAGTGGGGAGAACTGACTCCCGACGGGAAGCACTGGCAAGCCGGCCGGGTCAGCCGTCTGGCCTTTTCCCGCGACGGCAAGGCCGCCTGTGTGCTCATGGCCATGACCGGCTACCCCGATGCCGAATGTGAGCAGGAATTGCGGCGGGCCATGCGCGATCTGCCCGATTTCGTCTGGTAAATTTCCCGCGCGGTTACACGCGACCCACAAGCAACCAACAGCGTCCTCCTGACGCTTTTTCCGGAGATACCATGCTTTCCGAACGCGAAGTCACCAGTACCCTGAACATGCTCCGCAACGAACACCTCGACGTGCGCACCGTCACGCTGGGCGTCAGCCTTTTCGACTGCGTGAGCCATGATCTGCAATTGTTCACCGACAACGTGCGGGCCAAGATCCGCCGCTACGCCTCCCAGCTCGTGAGCGTCTGCGATGAAGTGGGCGACAAGTACGGCATCCCCGTGGTCAACAAGCGCATCAGCGTCAGCCCCATCGCCGTGGTGGGCGCGCCCTTCGGCCCGGACGGCATGGTGCGCGTCTGCCGCGCCCTGGACGAGGCCGCCAAGGAGGCGGGCGTGGACTTTCTGGGCGGCTTTTCCGCCCTTGTGGAAAAAGGCTTCGCCAAAGGAGACCGCGCGCTCATCGAAGCCCTGCCCGAAGCGCTGGCCTCCACTGACCGCATCTGCTCCTCCATCAACGTCGCTTCCTCTCGCAGCGGCATCAACATGGACGCCGTGGCCCTTATGGGCCGCCAGATCCTCAAGGTGGCTGAAGCCACGCGCGACCGCGGCGGCCTCGGCTGCGCCAAGCTCGTGGTCTTCGCCAACATCCCGCAGGACGTGCCCTTCATGGCCGGCGCCTACCTCGGCGTGGGCGAGCCGGACGTGGTCATCAACGTGGGCGTATCCGGGCCCGGCGTGGTGAAAAAGGCCATCGACCGCGCGCTGGAGACCGGCCGCAACGACCGCGGCCAGCCCATGACCCTGCTGGACGTGGCCGAAGTCATCAAGCGCACCGCCTACAAGGTCACCCGCGTGGGCGAGATGATCGGTACCGAAGTGGCCCACCGCCTCGGCCTGCCTTTCGGCGTGGCCGACCTCTCCCTGGCCCCCACCCCCGCCGTGGGCGACAGCGTGGGCGAGATCTTCCAGTCCGTGGGCCTGTCCAGCATCGGCGCGCCCGGCACCACCGCCGTGCTCGCCATGCTCAATGACGCCGTGAAAAAGGGCGGCGCGTTCGCCTCCTCCTCCGTGGGCGGCCTGTCCGGGGCCTTCATCCCCGTCTCCGAAGACTCCAGCATCGAGGCGGCCGCCACCTCCGGCCTGCTCAGTCTCGAAAAGCTCGAAGCCATGACCAGCGTCTGTTCCGTGGGCCTTGACATGATCGCCATCCCCGGCGACACCCCCGCCAGCAGCATCTCCGGCATCATCGCCGATGAAATGGCTATCGGCATGATCAATCACAAGACCACCGCCGTGCGCGTCATCCCCGTGCCCGGCAAGGGCGTGGGCGAAGAAGTCTCCTTCGGCGGCCTCCTGGGCAAGGCCGCCATCATCCCCGTGCCCCGCGGCGACGCCTCCGGCTTCATCAACCTCGGCGGCCGCATCCCCGCGCCTATCCATAGCCTGAAGAACTAGTCCGCCTTTTCTTGCAGGGCTGCATTGTGGGGGGAAGGGGACACCGCGCCTGGCGCGGGCGGTGTCCCCTTCCCCCCACGCCCCCCATCCCTCCCCCGCGCGCTTTGCAGGCGCAATGCCACGGCGTCGTATCGCTCAGGCTTTCCTTAAGAGAATTTCCTGTTTGAAACGATATGGCCTGGCCATTCGCAAAAAAAAAACGCGGTTTTTCCGCTCGTTTTCGTCTGGGCGGCGCTGTGCAGCAGCCTCGCATTTTGCCTTTTCAAAGGCAAAATGCGGTAACACGGCAACTGCTTTCGCCGTCGTTTCGGCAGTCTCGGGGGCGCTTCCTGCTTCCAGCCTTTTCGACATGCACACGGGAGACCGGCAGGCGAAGGGGCGGCAGTCGCGGCACAGATATTTCGAACAACCAGCGTAAGACTTTCGAGGGGGAGGGGAACTTCTCCTCTTTTTTTCTGCGGCTATCCGGCGTAGCTTTTTTCCTGTCTTTTCGTCATGCAGCCGGGGGACCGGCAGGCAAAGCGGCGGCAGTCGCGTCACGGATATTGCGAGCGACCAGAGCAAGATTTTCGAGGGGAGGGGGCGCGGTGGAGGGGAACCTTTGCAAAGGTTCCCCTCCCCCGCAAAAACTCTGCCCCACAAAAAAGGGGACAAGCCATGTACTTCACCTACGACGAGCAGGCGGTAGCGTATCTGAGCCGGAGGGACAAGCGGCTTGGGGCGGTGATGGAGCGGCTGGGGCCAGTTCGGAGGGAGGTCATCCCTGATTTGTTTGCCGCGCTGGTGCATGCCATCGTCGGGCAGCAGGTCTCCATGCCGGTACAGCGCACGCTTTGGCAGCGCCTGTGCGCCGCGCTGGGGGAAGTCAGCGCGTCCGCCGTGCTGGCGGTCGCGCCGGAGTCCTTGCGTGAATTGGGGCTTTCCGGGCGCAAGGTGGAATATATCCGTGAGGCGGCGCAGACCGTGGTGGACGGGCGTCTGGATGTGGAGGCCCTGCGGGAGATGGATGATGCCGCCGTCTGCGCGGCGCTTGTGGGACTGCGGGGCGTGGGGGTGTGGACGGCGGAGATGCTGCTGTTGTTCTCGTTGCAACGGCAGGATGTGTTCAGCTTCGATGATCTGGCCATCCGGCGGGGCTTGCGCATGCTGTACCGGCACAGAGAGATCGACCGTGAGCGTTTCGAGCGTTACCGGCGGCGCTTCTCGCCGTACGGGAGCGTGGCCTCACTGTACTTGTGGGCCGTGGCGGGCGGAGCGCTGCCCGAATTGCGGGATCCCGCCGATGCGGTGCAGCGAGGGAAGCGCGGCGGCGCATGCAAAAAAGCCCGCTCCGCCTGAAGGGGAACGGGCTGATGCTTTAACAGGAACGGGAGGCATCTACTTCAGGGCAGCCGCACCGGCCTTGGCCACGTTGGTGTCTTCGGCCACGCTGCCGCCGCTGACGCCGATGGCGCCCACGATGACGTTGTTGCGGATGAGCAGCTCACCGCCGCCGAAGATGACCAGACCGCCGTTGGTGGCTTCGATGCCATAGAGTTCCTTGCCGGGCTGGGAGGCAGCGCCCAGTTCAGCGGTGGACATGTTGAAGTAACGGGCGGTGATGGCCTTTTTGGTGGACACGTCGATGCTGCCGATGAATGCGCCGTCCTGGCGCACGAAAGCTTTGAGGTTGCCGCCGGCGTCCACGATGGCGATGTTCATGGGCACGCCCTGCGCACGGGCCTTGACCAGTGCGGCATCAAGGACGGTACGCGCCTCGTCCAGCGTCAGATCGCCGGGCAGATGTTTTTGCACATCCTTGGCAAAGGCTGTGGACGTGAGCAGCAGAAGACCGAGGGCCAGCAACAGTACACGTTTCATGATGTTTGCTCCTTGCGTGCCTCGCGGCGGGATTGCCGGGGAGGAACTGCCTTGAACATAGCACCGGCGGCAACGGGGAGCAAGCGGAGCCGGGATCTAGAATCCGGAGAATCGGCTACAGGCGGTGAGCGCCAGGACGAGTAGGAAGAGAAGAGGGCGGATGAGAGCTTTCATGCGGGAACTCCGTGCAGCGGCACGAGATGCCGGGATCGCCGGGGGACGGGGAGCCTTCCCCCGTAACAGGCAGCAACAGTGTTGACAGGCTCTAGAATGCCTCAAGGATGAAGAATTCATAGAGCAGGGTACAGAAGAGCAGGCCCAGCGATACCGTCAGGAAGCGGCGTACGGCTTGCGGGCCTACGCGGACGGCGGTACGGCTGCCCAGCCAGTTGCCGGTGATGGAGGCGGCGGCCATGGGCAGGGCCAGCAGCCAGAGCACTTTGCCCGCGAGGACGAAGCTCACGGCGGCGGCGATATTGGAACCGAGGTTGATGACCTTGGAGGTCGCCGAGGCCTGGATGAGGCCCACGCGGACGATGAAGTGCAGGGCAAGGATGATGAAGCTGCCGGTGCCCGGCCCGTAAAAGCCGTCATAGACGCCGATGCACAGGCAGACCAGCGGCGTCAGCAGCCAGAGGCGCGGGCCGCTGGTGACGTTGAGGTCGTGGGCCATGTCCTTCTTGGGCAGCAGGGTGGCGGCCATGCCGAAGGGCAGCAGGCAGACAAGGATCTTGCCCAGGATGGCGTTGTCGAACAGCAGGGATATCTGGGAGCCGATGGCCGAGCCCAGCAAAGCGGCGACCACGCCCACGAGGGCCACGCGCCACTGGATGAGGTGGCTGCGGGCGAAGGTGCCCACGGCGGTAGCCGTGCCGAGAGCGGCGCTGATCTTGTTGCAGGCGAGGGCGTTGTGGGCGGGCACGTTGGCCAGCAGCAGCGCGGGCAGGGTGATGAGGCCGCCGCCGCCCGCTATGGCGTCGATGAAGCCGGCTACGAGGGCCGCCCCGCAGCAGATGAGGATGACGCTCAGCGAGACCACGGCCCGTCTACCATTCCTTGAAAATGACCCAGCAGGCCAACACGATGAGCGCGAAGCCCACGATGTGGTTCCAGCGCAGGGATTCGTGCAGATAGAAGACCGAGAAGAGCGTGAAGACGCTGAGGGAGATGAGTTCCTGGATGGTCTTGAGTTCGGCGGCGGAAAAATAGCCGTGGCCGATGCGGTTGGCCGGCACCTGGAGCATGTACTCGAAGAGGGCGATGCCCCAGCTCGTCAGGATGACGATGGGCAGGGCCATCCCCTTGTAGCGCAGGTGCCCGTACCAGGCGAACGTCATGAAGACGTTGGAGAGGGTCAGCAGGCCAATGGTCATTACAGGTATGGGCAGGTTCATACGCTCACCGGGCATAAAAAAACGCCTATCCGAGATAGGCGTTTGTTTTTTTGTGGAGCCCTTGACCAGGATTGAACTGGTGACCTCATCCTTACCAAGGATGCACTCTACCGACTGAGCTACAAGGGCGTCGCTGACGAAGATGGTATCTACGCGAAAGCCTGGCCGGGGTCAAGCATTTTTTTCAAACTTTTTTATTTTTTTCAGACCCCGCCTCGGAGGGGGCGGACATGCCCTGCATCAGCTGGCGGAACAGCTCCCGCCGGGCATGGGGTGCGCCCTGTTCGGCCCGCGCGCGGGCGACCAGATCCGGCAGCCGTTCGCGCAGGGTCTCGTCTGCGGCGGGCAGGGCCTCGCGCAGAGCGGAGAGCAGACCGGGCAGGGTCGCGTCAGGTTCCCGCAGGAGGCGGTCCCGCCACTGCTCGGCCCGATGGAAGCGCGCGGTATCCGCCTGATGACCGGCGGAGCGGGCGGCAAGGGCTTCCCGGATGGCGTCGGCATCCTCCTCACGCATGAGGCGGCCGATGAACTGCATCTGGCGTCGGCGTCCCTCCCGGTCCGTTATGCGGGCGAGCAGGGCGAGGGCTTCGCGCATGTCCGGGCTGATGGGCATGTCGTCCTGCGCGGCGGGGGGTAGGGCCGCCAGTTTTTCTCCCAGTTCCTGCAGGGCGGAGCTGCGCCGCTTCTTTTCCGAACGGCTGGGGCTGTCGGCATCTTCGCGCAGGGCCCCGTCCTGCCACTGATAGCGCTTGCGCGGAGCCATCAGAACACCAGTCCCAGGATGACGCCCAGCAGGACGAGGGGGGAGACGATGCCGTTGAGCGTGAAAAAGGCCAGATCGACGCGGGAAAGATCCTGCTTGCGCATGATGCGGTGTTCCACCAGCAGCAGGAGCGAGATGCCCAGCCAGAAGGCGTACCAGACCAGCGAGAGTTGCGCGGCCAGACCGAACAGCAGCAGGAAGAGCGAGGTCAGCACATGGGAGAAGCCGGCGATGGTCAGGGCCGCTTCCGGGCCCTTGTCCGCAGGCAGGGAGTGCAGGCCGAAGGCCGTGTCGAAATCCAGATCCTGGAAGGCATAGTAGACGTCGAAGGCCCCCACCCAGAGCGTGACCGCGCAGAAGAGCAGCAGCGGGGCCAGGCCGATACTGGCGGGATTGACGCTCAACCAGCCTGCCAGCGGGGCCAGGCCGAGGCTGGCGCCGAGCCAGTAGTGGCAGTAGGGGGTAAACCTCTTGAGCAGGCTATAGACGGCGGTAAAGATGAGGGCCGGCAGGGCCAGGGAGAGGCAGAGCGGATTGATGCAGGCGCAGGCCCCGATGAAGACCAGCGCCGACACGCCGCAGAACAGCCAGGCCTGCGGCAGGGTGATCTCTCCGGTGACGAGGGCCCGCTCGCAGGTACGGGGGTTCTCCCGGTCAAAGGGAAGGTCGACGATGCGGTTGATGCCCATGGCGAAGGAGCGGACGCCGACCATGGCGATGGTCAGCATGATGAGGGGCAGCAGGGGCGGCATGCCTCCGGCCGCCAGCACCGCGCCCGCCCAGGCCCAGGGCAGGGCAAAGATGGAATGTTCGATCTTGATCATGCGGCAGAACGTGGCTGCCGTCGTGCGGCTGGGGAGCATGCTTAACCTCCACAATCGGCGGTGTCGCCGTGCAGTTTGTCGAGCGCGTGGGCAAGGGCAGGCAGGACGGCCGCCAGGTTTTCCCGTACGGCCTTGAGGCTGCCGGGCAGATTGATGATCAGGCTCTGGCCCAGCACGCCCGCCGTGGAGCGAGAGATGACGGCCCGCGGCGTGACGGCCAGACTGGCCGCCAGCATGGCCGCGGCAAAACCGGGCAGTTCATAGTCCAGCACGGACTGCGTGACCTGCGGGGAGATGTCCCGCGGGCTGATGCCCGTGCCGCCGCTGGTCAGGATGAGGTCGTACTGCTGGCCGAGGGCCAGTTCCGTCAGCAGGGCGCGCAGCTGGGACGGCTCGTCGGGCAGGATGAATCCCTGGCTGTGACAGAGCGGCAGGGCCTCGGCCACCATCTCCGCCAGCGCCGGGCCGCTGGTGTCTTCCCGCAGGCCGAGGGAGCCCTTGTCCGAGAGGGTGATCCAGGCAAGGCTGCGGCCGCTCTTGCGCGGCTCAAGACAAATGTCGCCCACGGGCAGATCCGTGAGGGCGGTGAGCAGGGGGCAGCGCAGGGCGTGTCCGTCGTCGCAGGCCGGCAGCCAGACGTGCCCCGTCACACGGGCGAAGGGGGTCTCCTCCGCATACAGGGTCGTCCCCACAGGCAGGAAGGGGACGTCCCGCAGCGGGGGATCCTGCAAAAGATGCGCAGGCAGTCCGAGAGGGCCGCCGCTTTGCGCCGGGGCAAGCGGCAGGCAGTCTTCCGCCGAGCAGGCCCGCAGGGAAAGTTTCCAGATCATGTACTTCCTCCAGAAGGTTGCGGGAGCGGGCCTTCCGGGCTGTGCGGGGAAGGGTCGCGGGCGCGCCGCGCCATGCGGGCGGCTTCCGCTCCGGGAAGGACTATTGTAGCGGCAAGCACATTACGTTACAAGTCTGCCCGCGGGGCTGTCCCGCAATCTTTCCGCAAGGAGACATCATGTCGCAACAATCGACCCATAGTCAGGACCAGACGGCCCACCTCCATGTTCTCGGCACCGGCAAGTTGCCCACGCCGCAGGGCGGGCCCAGCGTGGCCCTGCTGGAAGCCTTCCCTAACCGCTTCCCCCACAGGCCCTACGTCATCAGCATCAGCTTCCCCGAATTCACGTCCCTCTGCCCCGTGACCGGGCAGCCGGACATGGGCACCATCAGCGTGGAATACATCCCCGACGAGCTGTGCGTGGAGTCCAAGAGCTTCAAGCTGTACATGTTCGCCTTCCGCAACCATCAGTCCTTCATGGAGACCATCACCAATACGGTGCTGGACGATTTGAACAGCTTGCTGTCTCCCTGCTGGATCCGCGTCAAGGGCTTGTTCGCGCCGCGAGGGGCCACCCATATCCATGTCTTTGCCGAGCAGTACAAGGACCTGCCCGGCCCGCGCGCCGCGCTCGTGCGGGAACTGGTGAAGGACTGGAAGAGCGAACCTGATCCGCATCGCCCGTAGCGCGTCCTGCGGGTGCGGACAGCGCCGCCCGGCCGAAACCAAGCGGAAAAACCGCGTTTTTTCCGCGAAACGCCAGGCCGTATGGTTTGAAGCGCAAAGCGTTTCAAACGGAAAATGCTCTAAGGCCTGTTAACACTATTCGTTACGTGTTTGGGGGGAAGGGGAACCCCTCCGCCGGCGCGAGAGGGGTTCCCCTT
>DWYJ01000079.1 GCA_019118745.1 Candidatus Desulfovibrio gallistercoris
AGTAAAGCGCGTTTGGGGAGGGGTTGTGGGGTGTGGGGGGAAGGGGAACCCCTTTGCGCGCTAGCGAAAGGGGTTCCCCTTCCCCCAAAACTGACAATAGCCCCTAAAACGCTTCCCGGTGCATCTGACCGCGCACGAACCAGACGCTTTCGGTGATGCCGAAGGCGCGGGCGTAGTTGGCGAGCTGCGGGAAGGCGTAGGCCACTTCTTCGATGCCGTGGGCGTCTGAGGCAAAGCTCACCGGCACGGACAGCTCGGCGGCAAGCCGCATGAAGGTGGGGCAGGGGTAGATCTCGCGGCAGGGCTTGCGCAGGCCGGCCGAGGAGATCTCCATGCTCATGCCGGCGTCCCGCAGTTCGGCAAGGGCGGTGCGCACCAGCGCCTGACTGTCGGCCTTGGCCAGCCAGACATGGAATTTCTGCACGCTGAACAGCTTGATGATGTCGGGGTGGGCCGCGATGTCGAACAGGCCGGATGCGATCATGTTCCGCCAGGCGGCGAAATAGGCGCGGTAATGCTGTTCGCATGCCTCCTGCGAGATGTCCCAGTCTTCGAGCTTGTCGTCAAAGCCCCAGGTGCCGAGATAGTGTACGCTGCCGAGGCGGTAGTCGAAGTCGTACGCGGCGGCGGCAGCCCGCACAAAGGCTTCCTCCGCGTCCAGCCAGTCGAATTCCATGCCGAAGAGCACCTGACAGCGGGAGGGATCCGCTTCGGCCTGGGCCTTGAGGGCCGCCACTTCGCGCACGTAATCCTCCATATGCGCTTCGAGCTGCTCGCGGTATTCGTGGCTGTAGGTGTAGCCCTGCGGGCGGGGAGAGTGTTCGCTGAAGCCGTAGAGACGCAGACCGGCGGCTTCGGCGGCGGCGTACATCTCCGCCGGGGTGTTGCGGCCGTGGGAATAGAGGGTATGGGTGTGCAGATCCCGCAAGATCATGGCCTGTCCTTGTGGTTCCGGTCGATGCCGGGAGAGGGTGAGGGGTGCCTTGCCCCGGGCTGGCGAGCGCCGCAGCCTGTGGCGCGCAGGGAAAAAAAGAGGGAGCGGGAGACGCTCCGGCCAGTGCCGCGCGCCTCCCGTCTCCCATGATGACGTTTGCCTGTTACATGCCGCCGAGACGGCGCACGATCTCGCGACCGGCCTTGCGGCCCGCGCCCATGGCCAGGATGACCGTGGCCGCGCCGGTGACGATGTCGCCGCCGGCGAAGACGTTGGGCAGGGAGGTCTCTCCGGTCTCCTCATTGACCTTGATGTAGCCGCGTTCGGTCTTGTCCAGACCTTCGGTGGCTTCCAGCAGGATGGGGTTGGAGCGCGTGCCCAGGGCCACGATGGCCAGGTCGGTGGGCAGATCGTATTCCGAGCCCGGCACGGGCACGGGACGACGGCGTCCGGAGGCGTCCGGTTCGCCCAGTTCCATCTTTTGCAGGGTCACGGAGGTGAGGCGCATCTCGTCGTCCCCGTTGAAGCGCAGCGGGGCCGAGAGCATGGCGAATTTCACGCCCTCTTCCTCGGCATGTTCCACTTCCTCATGACGGGCGGGCATTTCCGCACGGGTACGGCGATAGACGATGTGGACGTTTTCCGCGCCCATGCGCAGGGCGGTGCGGGCCGCGTCCATAGCCACGTTGCCCGCGCCGAACACGGTAACGTTCTTGCCGAGGAAGGCCGGGGTGTCGTGGTTGGGGAAGTCGTAGGCGCGGCCGAGGTTCACGCGGGTGAGATATTCATTGGCCGAGAAGACGCCCACCAGGTTCTCGCCGGGCACGCCGAGGAAGACCGGCAGGCCCGCGCCCACGCCGATGAAGACGGCGTCGTATTCCCTGGCCAGTTCGGTGACGCTGACCGTGCGGCCGCCCACATGGTTGAGGTGGAAGTCCACGCCGGTCTGGCGCAGGCCGTTGACTTCGGTAGCCACCACGTTCTTGGGCAGACGGAAGGCCGGGATGCCGTAGATGAGCACGCCGCCCGGCTCGTGCAGGGCCTCGAACACGTCCACCTTGATGCCCGCGGCGGCGCAGACGCCCGCACAGGTCAGCGAGGCCGGACCGGAGCCGATGCAGGCCATCTTTTTGTTGCCCAGGGGCACGGCGCAGGAATTGGTGCCCGTCACCTGCTCACAGGCCGAAGAGGCGATGTGGTTGTCGGCCACGAAGCGCTCCAGGCGGCCGATGGCCACCGGCTGGCCCTTGGCCTTGAGCACGCAATTGCCTTCGCACTGGTTCTCCTGCGGGCAGACGCGGCCGCAGACGGCGGGCAGGCTGTTGGTGGTCTTGATGATGCGGTAGGCCGCGTCAAAGTTGCCGCGCGCCACCTCGCCGATGAAGTCGCGGATGGGCACTTCCACCGGGCAGCCCTTGACGCAGCGGGGATTCTTGCACTGCAGGCAGCGGGCGGCCTCCTGCATGGCCATTTCCTTGGTATAGCCGAGGGCCACCTCGTCGAAATTGCGGGCGCGCACGTCGGCAGGCTGACAGGGCATGTCCGTGCGCGGGGCGACGGTCTTTTTTTCCTTAGTTTCCATGCTGGCTCCTGTACTGATCGAGGGAGATCTTCTCCTGTTCGCGGAAAGCGCCGAGGCGGCGGCGCAGTTCGGCAAAGTCCACCTGATGGCCGTCGAATTCGGGGCCGTCCACACAGGCGAACTTGGTCTTGCCGCCCACGGTCACGCGACAGGCGCCGCACATGCCGATGCCGTCCACCATGATGGGATTGAGGCTGACGGTGGTCCGCACGCCGAAGGAGCGGGTGGTCTCGGCCACGGCGGCCATCATGGGCACGGGGCCCACGGCCACCACTTCGAAGACGTCCTTGTCCGTCTCCAGGCGTTCGCGCAAAAGGTCGGTCACAAGGCCCTTGTGGCCGTAGCTGCCGTCATCGGTGGAGATGAGCAGTTCATGGGCAAAGCTGGAAAGCTCCTTTTCAAAGAGCAGCAGATCCTTGGTGCGCGCGCCGATGACGCCCACCACGCGGTTGCCGGCGCGCCAGTGCCCCTTGGCGATGTGGTGCATGGCGGCGATGCCCGTACCGCCGCCCACGCAGACGACGGTGCCTTTCTTCTCGATGTGGGTGGGCTTGCCGAGCGGCCCGCAGACGTCGAGGATGCTGTCCCCGGCCTTGAGATCTTCCAGCAGGGCCGTGCTCTTGCCCATGACCAGATAGACGATGACGATGGTCCCCTTTTCAGGGTCGGTATCGGCGATGGTGAGCGGTATGCGCTCGCCGTCGGGGTTCATGCGCAGCATGACGAAATGCCCGGGACGGGCGTTGCGTGCGATCTGCGGCGCATGCAGGACCAGTTTGCTGGTCCTGCCCGGAATGAGGCTTTCCTTCTCCAGTATGGGTGTCGGCATGGGGCCACTCCTGCAGGGATAAATGTGAATGTGCGGCAGATGATAGCCAAGGTTGCAGCGGGGCGCAACAAGCATTGTCCCCGTGAAGGCCGCTTGGCGGCGGGGGGAGCCTCGCCCTTGTCTCTTCCCCAGGTAAAAGCGCGCTGGGGAGGGGATGGGGGGCTTGG
>DWYJ01000080.1 GCA_019118745.1 Candidatus Desulfovibrio gallistercoris
AATATGTTTGCTCGATTGAAAGACTGGCGCCGTATAGCCATGCGCTATGATCGCTGTGCCCATACATTCCTTTCGGCGATCCATATTGCTGCCATTGTCATTTTTTACCTTTAATGAGTCCTGACCCTAGGCGACGAAGGAGCCTTACGGGCATCGACAGCAGAGCGCGACCGAAAGGCGGCCCGCAGGGCCGTGCCTGTTAGGCCGTAAGGCCTTACAGGCATCGACAGCAGAGCGAGGGGTTCCCCTTCCCCCCAAACAAACAGCAAACAAGAGCGACACGTCCGCAGAGGCGTCGTCTGCGTTTCAGCGGCGGAGATCCAGCGGCACGCGCACCCGCTGTCCGGCCTTGTTGCGAAAGAGCACGTAGCCGTTTTTCCATCCAAAAAGATAGACCCGGCGGGTGACGTCCACATCCTTGCGGCAGTAGGCGGCGATCTCCTCCACGCGGCCCTCCTTCCACCAGCGCAGGGCCTGCAGACCGTCGGCGCTCTTGCCCTCGTCAAGAGTGGCCTGCGCCACATTGTCCAGCGATACCCGGTAATGCAGACGTTCCTGCAGGCATTGCAGCAGATCGAGGCCGGGCAGATCCTTCAGGGAAAAACTGGCAAAGGGCTGGAGCACGGCGTAGTCGAAACGGAAGGAATTGAAGCCCACCACCAGCGGCGCGCTCCGCAGACGTTCGAAGCAGGCGGACAGCTCTTCCTGCCGGTAGGTATGGAATTGCCCGTCCCGGCTGTCGTAGAGCACGGCCACGCTCACGCCCATGTCCCCGGCCCGATGCCAGCCGCCCACCTCGGCGGCGCTGCGCCGCGTCTCCACGTCCAGCACCACGAAGGGCGGCACGCCCTCCTCGGAGAGTTCCGCCGCCACATCCGGGGCCGCCGCAGCCGCCGTTTCCGGCGCATCCGGGCCCGACAGCGCGTCCGGCCGCTCCGCATGGGCGGCAGGCGTCGCGGCTGGCGAGCCTGTCCGCTCCCGCCGCGCCCCGGCGGCAGCGCCCTCCTCGCCCGCACTGCCCAGCCCACGATCCGGAGCGGGCGAACAACGCCAATCCCGCGCCAGCGCCTCGCCTTCGGCCTCAGCGCCCGAAGCCAGCACGTCATCCACCAGCGCCACGGCCCCGGCCTTGCTGATGGGGCGATTGCCCGAACCGCACTTGGGCGAATGCACGCAGGAGGGACAACCGTCCTCGCAGGGACAGGAGGCGATGGCCTCACGGCTCAGACGCAGCAACTCCCCGGCCTGCGGGAAGGCCTGCCGCGTCAGGCCCGCCCCGCCGGGCAGACCGTCATAGATGAACACGCCCGGCAGCCCGGTCTGCGGATGCAGCGGGATGGAGATGCCGCCGAAGTCGTTGCGGTCCGCCATGACCAGCAGGGGCAGCAGACCGATGGCCGCGTGCTCCAGCGCATGGATGGCCCCCATGAAGTGCACGAACGCTTCTTCCAGCCGCAGGCGCGTGCTGTCGGGAAAGACGTACCACAGCCCTTCCGCCTCGAAGACGTGCGGCGGCGCGTCCAGCGGCACGATGGTCAGCAGGCGATTGCCGGAGGTGCTGCGCTTCTCGTAGCCCGTGACCTGATCCATGATCCGCAGGCGGCCCCGGCAGACCATGCCCCGGCCCAACGGGCGGCGCTCCGTCTCTTCCAGGATGTCCGTGCTCTTCTGGCCCCGCACCCGCGTGAACCAGCCCACCTTTTCCGGCCGCACCAGCACCCGCCCGCGCTCCGTGTCCAGCTCCTGCACCACATAACTCTTGCCCTGATGCAGATAGACCGCGCCGGGGTGCGTCTCCCGCCAGGCGCGCCAGCCGTCCACCGAGCCGATGATCCGCCCTTCCGCATCCTCGATGACGCAGGACTGTCCCGCGCCGCGCAGGTCCACCAGACGCTGCGGTCGCTTGCGGGCCGCCAGCCACTGATCCCCCTCCGCGCTGCGCAAGAGCGTACCCGAACGCTCGAGCTGCCGCACGGCCTCCCGTACCGCCGTTTGCCGCAGCCAGCCCTCCCCGTCCCGCAGGGGCATCTCCGCCGCCGCGCATTCCAGATGACGGGCGAGGATCACCTCGTTATCAGGATTGACCACCGCCTTCTCCGGCGGACGGCTGAAAAAATCGTCCGGGTGGCGCATGAAATACTGATCCAGCGCGTCCTCCCCGGCCACCAGCAGCACCGCGGACTCCTGCTGCGCCCGGCCCACACGGCCGCCGCGCTGCAACGTCGCCATGACCGTGCCGGGATAGCCCACCAGGATGCAGACATCCAGACCGCCGATGTCGATGCCCAGTTCCAGCGCGCTGGTGCTCACCACGGCCAGCAGCTCGCCGGAGGCCATGCGCGCCTCGATGTCCCGCCGCTCTTCGGGCAGATAGCCCGCCCGATAGGCCGCTATCTTCCCGGCATACGCGCCGTGCAGGCTCCCCGCCCAAAGGCTGATGAGTTCGGTCATGCGCCGGGAACGGCAGTAGACGATGGTGCGCAGCTCACGCGCCAGCGCGGCCTTGAGCAGGTCGATGGCCGCCGTGGACGGACTTTGTTCGGGATCGAGGAAGACCACATGCCGCGGCCCCTGCGGCGCGCCGGAGCCGTCCACCACCACCGGCGCGGACAGGCCGGCCGCCTCGTCCGCCCCGCAAAGCGCCGCCGCCAGCTCGCCGGGATTGCCCACCGTGGCCGTGCAGAAGATATAGGTAGGCCGCGCGCCGTAGCGTCCGGCAAGCCGGTTGAGCCGCCGGAACACCTGCGCCATGTGCGCCCCGAACACCCCCCGGTAGGTATGCGCCTCGTCCACCACCACATACGCCAGCCCCGCCAGGAAGGCGGCCCACTGCTCATGATGCGGCAGGACGGCCAGATGCAGCATCTCCGGATTGCTGATCAGCACCTGCGGCGGATCCCGCCGGATCTTGCGCCGGAAGTGCTCCGAGGTGTCCCCGTCATAAAGGGCCGCCCTTGGACGGCTGATCTCCGGCCACAGGGCGCACAGGCTGTTGAAGCCCGCCAGCTGGTCCTGCGCCAGCGCCTTGAGAGGAAAAAGATACAAGGCCCGCGCGTCCGGGTCCTGAAGATAGCGCTCCAGCACGGGCAAATGATAGACAAGGCTCTTGCCGCTGGCCGTGGGCGTGGCCACCACCACCGAACGCCCGGAGCGCACATAGTCCGTGGCCAGCGCCTGATGCGTATACAGCCGTTCCAGGCCCCGCGCTTCCAGCAGCCGCCGTACCGCCGCGGGCCACGGCAGGCGCGAGTCCGCAAACTGCGCTTCCCGTCCCGGCAGCAGGCGGTGCGTCCGTATCTGCCCGGTAAAACGCGGCGACGCCAGC
>DWYJ01000081.1 GCA_019118745.1 Candidatus Desulfovibrio gallistercoris
GGAACCCCCTCCCGCGCGAGGCGAGGGGGTTCCCCGCCCCCCGTAAGGAAAACCTCACCATCAGCCGCCAGCTGCCAGCTGCCAGCCGCCTACCGTTTGCCGGGGGGGAGGGTGGTCAGGCTGCGCAGGCGGTCGGCGAAGGTGGTTTTGCGGTAGAGGTTGCGCAGTTCGGCGCCGGGGGTGATGGAGGTCACCACGGCGCGGCCGATGACGAAGCGGTCGTTATCGTCATCGCCGTTGATGACGCGTACGCCCCAAACGTTGTGGAAGATGGCGGGGCGTCCTTTCCATTCGCCCACGTAGAGCATGATATGGCCGCGCATCCAGAGCAGGCTCAGGAAGGGCACGCCTTGTTGCAGGATGACTTTTTCCTTTTCCGCCGTGCTGAGGCCTTCCAGCGGTTGGACGAGGCCGGAGCGGCCCTGTCCGGTGGAGTTGCGGCCCAGCCAGATGCCGAAGGGGGTGAAGAGTTCGCGTGTGAGGGCCGAGCAATCCCGGTCGCCGAACATGCCGCCCCAGCCGTAGCGCTGGCCCATCATGACGTTGCCGATCTGGGCCACGGCGTCGGGGGTGAGGGGCAGGGGTTTGCGCACGGCGTCGGCGATGGGCACGGTAGTGGTGACGGTGGCGGCGTAGCGGCCCTTTTTGACGGGCACGAGCAGGTTGATCATGCCCGGCTGGCCCGCCGGCGTATCGGCCAGCGGCAGGACGGTGCCGATGTTGACCTGCCCGCACTGGCTGCCGGGCAGCATGACCTTGTCCCGCACGATGGCGGCATAGCTGCCGGTCTTGTAGCGGCGGATGAAGTCGTCGTCCACCAGGGCCACATCCGAGGCGTCCACCCAGCCGGCGGCCACGGGGCACTCGATGAAATACCACTGGCCGTCACGGCTCGTGTGGGTGATGAAGAGCGGCGTGCCCACGGGCAGCAGGGAATACTGGAAATAGTCGAAGGGATTGGCGCGCTGATCCGGCGTAGGTTCGCTGAAGCGCGGCGCATGGGTAGGCATCTCGCGCAGGTCGGTATTGCGGATGGTGATGGCCTGCGCCTTGGTGTTGGGATAGGTGTTCATGCGGGCATTGCGGGCGATGCCGTCCCATTCGGCCTGCGTCCAGCGGACGTCGTCATGCTTGTAGCCGCGGGCCTTGCGGAAGATGGCCGAGGCGCTGCGGCGTTTGACCGTGGCTTTTTTCATCTGCCAGGGGCCGAAGAAGATGCGATCGAAGCGGGCGTCCTGCTCGGCCTGTTCCGCGGCGGAGAGCAGGGGCGTGCTGCCGCCCGCCTGACGGGCAAAGGGCATCAGATCCTGCGGTATGGCGCGCAGATCGCGGATGGTGCCCATCCATTGCGGGCTTTCGCCTTCGCGCGTGGGCACGGGCTTGGCGGCGCAGGCCGCCAGCTGGGCCAGGATGAGCAGCAGGGCGAGCGTGAGACAGCAACGCGCGCCGGATCGAAAGCTGGGGGGAAGGATCTTCATGACGTCTCCTTGCGCTGAGAGCGTTTCCCGTTTGAAACGCCTTGTGTTTCAAACCATACGCTCTGTCGTTTCGCGAAAAAACGCGGTTTTCCGCTCACTTTTCACCGGGCGGCGCTGTGCCGCCTCGCGTTCCACCTTTTTCAAAGGCAAAATGCTCCAGGATCTGTTAGGGCCTGTTAACACAAACTTTACTAATTATTTCAATATATACATGAAATAAGATATACATGCTCCGCCTACCCTGACGGGCGATACGCCCCTTGTCCCAGCTTTTTCCCCTGATAAAAGCGCGCTGGGGAAGGGTTGGGGGGCTTGGGGGGAAGGATGACGAGAACGCCTTTTCTCGCTCCACTGCGAAAAGGCTGGGCCCTCCCGCGCTGGCAGCGACCCGACGGGCGGCCCGCAGGGCCGTGCCCGTTAGGCGACGCAGGAGCCTTACGGGCATCGACAGCAGAGTGCGACCGAAAGGCGGCCCGCAGGGCCGTGCCCGTTAGGCGACGCAGGAGCCTTACGGGCATCGACAGCAGAGCGAGGGTTCCCCTTACCCCCAAACAAACAGCGAATAGCGTTAGCAAACCCTAACGGATGCGGATACGGCTCTTGCGGACGAAGTCCGCGGGGAGATAGGTCATCTTTGCCTGCCGCAGGCCTTCCTCGTCGAGGTCTTGCGCCCGGTTGAGGTAGCGGAAGCCCTCGCCCGCGTGGCGCGAAAAGAGGCAGTTGATGGTCTGGTAGACGCCGCGAAAGCCGTTGAGGCCCTTTTCGAAGTGGACGCCAAGGGTCGTGTCGTCCAGTTTTTCCCCCACGCTGAAGGCTACCATGCGGCCGTCCACATAGAGGGAGCCGCCCTGCAGGCCGTCGAAATGATCCCAGTGGGAGAGCACACGGTTGATGGCCTCGTTCTCGGCGCGCAGGGAGGGGGAGCTTTCGCATTCGTGCCACTGGCACCAGTCGTCCTGCAGGCCGAGCACGTCCTCCACCATCTCGTCGTTCAGCGGCCGGTAGTCCGGCTCGCCGTAGGCCTTGATGAAGCTGTTCACGTGATTTTTCTTCTTGTGGTAGCGGTTGCCGGGCAGGGTCGCCAGGGCGTCGCGGTCATAGAGGTACTCCCACTGGCCGCGGTCTTCGATGACGTCCACCTGTTCGGGCAGGCATTCCTTCCAGCGGGCGGCCAGCATGTCCGGCACGCGGATGATGGGGGCGTCCGTCAGGCCGGGCAGCAGCGCGGCCCAGTCCGCCGAGGCCCAGTCGCCCACGGGGGCCCAGTACTGGAGGGCGGGGCGCGTCTGACGGATCCAGCACAGGCCGTGGGCAAAACACCATTCCAGCCCGTAATGTTCCTGCCAGCCCCAGAGGTTGGCAAGGCTGTAGTCCAGGGAGCGACAGGGCGTCAGACGCCACAGGGCGGCGTAATCCGCCCGCTGGTCGAGACGTATGGGGTGATAGGCGGCATCCTTCATGCTGTTTGTCCTTTTGTCTCAGCGGAAGTGGCGGGGTGATGTTCCCCGGCGGAAAATTTGTGGGCGTGCATGGCAAAGCGCGTCCAGTTGCGGTGCAGGACCACATGGAGCATGCAGACGGCCTGCACGATCTGGGAGACCAGCATGGCGGCGAAGATGCCGGAGGCCGTGCCCCAGAGCTGGTGCCCAAGCAGCCAGCCCAGCGGCAGGCGGACGATCCAGAGGCCGCCGCCGAAGATCATGAGATTGTAGCGGGTGGCCCCCGCGCCGTTCATGACGCCGCCCATGACGGTGCTGGCGATGGAAAAGGGCGTGGAAAGCAGGTTGAATTCCAGATAGGCGACGATCTGGGCCTGTGTGGCCGCATCCTGCGTCATGAGGGCCGCAATGTCCTGCCGGAAGGGCCAGAGGCAGAGGGCCACAAGGCTCATGGCCACGGCCGCTATGGCCGTGAGGTTGCAGGCGATGCGTTTGGCGCGCTGCGGATCGCCCGCGCCCAGACAGTTGCCCACCAGCACCCCGGCGGTCATGTTGAAGGCCATGCCCGGCATGAAGAGGATGGCCTCCACCCGCAGTCCGGCCGTGAGACCGGCCAGGGCGGCGATGCTCTCCACGGGCACCGAGGCCACCAGCACGAAGAGCATGAGATAGCCGGACTGCCAGACGATCTGTGCGGCCCCGGCGGGCAGGGCCACCCGCAGCAGGTAGGGCAGACCTACCCGCAGCCAGCGGCGATCCGGCACGGCATGGCGGTGCAGATAGTTGGAGCGGCGCAGCAGCAGGCAGTTGCAGAGCGCGCCCGCAAGCTGGGCGGCAAAGTTCGTCCAGAGGATGCCGTGCGCCCCGTATGCGGGCAGACCGAACCAGCCCAGACCGAAGCCCAGACTGCCCGCCAGCGTCAACGCGCAGAGCAGGGCCGCCACCTGAAGGGGCGGGATGACCTGCCGCGTGGCGCGGAACATGACGCCCGTGGCCGCGTAGACGTACTGGGCGGGCAGGGTGAGCATGACCACATCCCAGAAGTCGCGGGCCAGCGGCAGGATGCGCTCCGGCACCCGCAGCAGGAGCAGGATGGGGTCGGCCAGCAGCCAGCCCGCCGCGGCCATGACGAAGCCGAGGCCGAAGCTGCCCAGCACGGTGATGCTGACGTAGCGTTGCGCCCGATCCAGCCGCTGCGCGCCCAGGGACTGACTGACGGCGGCCAGCGCGCCGCTGCTCATGGCCATGACGATGACCATGAGCAGCAGGGTGCATTGCGTCACCATGCCCAGGGCCGCCTGCACGTCCGCACTGATCTGCCCGGCGACCCAGACCGTGATGAGGCCCATGATGAAGACCAGATACATCATGAGCATCTGCGGCCAGGCCAGCCGCCAGATGGCGCGGGGGGAGGTGCTGAGGTCGGGACGTGACATGGCGATGGACGGGGTTGACGTTCAACGTGGGGAAGATGCGCCCCGCGGCGGGCGGGGCGTTTCCGGCCGCTTCAAAGATAGGCACGCTTCGGCAAAGGGGAAGGGGCTTTTTTTCTTCCCCAGGGTCGTGGACGGCGCGAGCCGCCGTTTTGAAAAAGCGTCCTGCGGAAAGAGGGGAGACGGGGACCGCCGTCGCAGGAAGGCGTGGCCTCTCCACGACATCTTCCCGATAACGCCTTTTCCGTTTGAAACGCTTCACGTTTCGCACCAGACGGCTTGTCGCTTTGTGAAAAAAAAATTATTTCCCCTCTCACATGGGCCGGACGGCGTTGTGCCGCCGCATCGCGTTTTGCCTTTGCAAAAGGCAAAACGCCTTGAAAGCGCGCTGGGGGAAGGGTGGGGGGCCTGGGGGGAGGGGAACCCCCTCCCGCGCCAGGCGCGACCCGACGGGCGGCCCGCAGGGCCGTGTCCGTTAGGCGACAAAGGAGCCTTACGGACATCGACAGCAGAGCGAGGGGGTTCCCCTCCCCCCAGACAAACAGCGAATGGTATCAGCCCCTAGTCCACAGCGTAGCAGCGGGCGAGGTCCTCCGGCGTTTCGCGGCGGCGGATGAGGCGGGCCTTGCCTTCCGCGTCGATGAGCACTTCGGCGCAGCGGCAGCGCTGGGTATAGGAGGAGGACATGGAGAAGCCGTAGGCTCCGGCGTCGAGGATGCCGAGGATGTCCCCCTCGTGCAGGGCGGGCAGCAGGCGTTTTTTGGCGAGGATGTCCCCGCTTTCGCAGATGTTGCCCACGATGGTCTGTTCCTTTTCGGCGCGGTCTGCCGTACCGGCGGGGCCGGCGTAGATCTCCAGATCGTGGAAGGAATCGTACATGGCGGGGCGAGCCAGCACGTTGAAGCCCACGTCCGTGCCCACATAGCAGGTGTCGCCGTTGTATTTCACGTTGTTGACGCCGGTGAGGATCATGCCGCATTCGGCGGCCACGTAGCGGCCCGGTTCCACGAGGAAGCGTCCGGCATAGCCCGTTTTGGCGCTCCAGCCGCTGATGAGGTCGTGGAGCTTTTCGGCCAGGTCGCTCATATCGAGACGGGGCTGCCCTTCATACTTATGGTAAGGGATGCCGAAGCCGCCGCCGAAGTCGATGATCTCCAGACCGCGCAGCACGTCGGCGGGCAGGCGTTCGGCCAGCTCCAGCAGGACGGAGGCCGCCGCGATGTAGCCGTCGGCTTCCATGAAGAGGGAGCCGATGTGGTGGTTGATGCCGGCCAGGCGCATGTCGTGGCGCTTGAGGATGGCCAGCACCTCGTCCAGCAGATCGGGGGTGACGCCGAACTTGGTCTCCTTGCCGGCGGTGACCACTTTTTGATGGTGGCCCGCGCCGATGCCGGGATTGAAGCGCACCATGACCCGTCCGCCGCGGTTGAGGCGGCCGAGGGTCTCCAGCTGGGAGAGGGAATCCACGCTGACGAGCACGCCCTGCTCCAGCGCGTGGCGCATCTCGTCGGGGGAGATGTTGTTGGCGATGTAGAGGATCTGGTCCGGGGTGAAGCCGGCCAGCTTGTCGAGGTAGAGCTCGCCGGGGCTCATGGCATCGACCACGAGGCCTTCTTCACGGATGATGCGCAGCAGCACGGGATTGGCATTGGCCTTGACCGAATAGTTGACGCCGAAACCGGCGTGGGCGGACAGGGCCATCAGTTCGCGGCAGCGGCGGCGCAGCACGTTTTCGTTGTAAACATAGAGGGGGGAGCCCCATTTTTCCAGCAGCTGGGCGGGCGTATTGCCGCCGAAGAAGGAGATCTCGTCGCTGTAGCGGGAACGGATGTCGGACATGGCATACCTCGATGAACGGCTGCGGACGCGCGGGGCGCCCTGAATTTCAAAAGCAAAAAAATATGCGTCCGGCGGGGGAGCCTTGTCAAGCAAGAATGGCTCGCAATAAGTCGCGGGGCCGCGGGCGGCGCGGTCGGCAGGACGATTGACAGGCAGGGGCAATCATGCTTTTCTGACCGGTCAGGGAACGTGCTGACCGCCGGCGGCGAGTCGGGGCGGCCGGCCCTGTTTTTCCGCAACCTACAAGGCACCGGGAGAAGGTTTTTCTATGCCCATCACAAAAGGCGATACCGTGCGCGTCCACTATACGGGCACGCTGGCCGACGGAACGGTCTTTGACTCCTCGCGCGAGCGCGAGCCCCTGGAATTCGTGCTGGGCGGGGGCATGATCATCCCCGGCTTCGAGCAGGCCGTGCAGGGGCGCGAAGCCGGCGACACCGTCACGGTCACCATCGCGCCAGCCGATGCGTACGGCGAGGCGGATCCGGATCTTGTGTTCACCGTGGACCGCGCCCAGATGCCGGACAGCATCCCGCTGAAGGTGGGCACGCCCCTCCAGCTTTCCAGCGAGCAGGGGCAGATGGACGTGGTCATCAGCGAGGTGACGGATACGGAAGTCACCCTGGATGCCAACCATCCGCTGGCGGGCAAGGAACTGACCTTTGAAATAGAGATCGTCAGCGTGGCCTAGACCTGTTGACGCATGAGCAAAGAGCACTCCAAACTGGTAACGCATATGATCTGCGCATGAGCGTATGTCCTTTGATGTTCGCCAGCCGCATGTCCCGCAGTTTCCCCAGGCAAAAGCGCGCTGGGGAAGGGATGTGGGCGTGGGAGGAAAGGGAAAACCCTCCCGCGCCGGCGGAGGGGGTTTCCCTTTCCCCAAAAAAAGCTGTGCAGAGCGTCAACAGGCCCTGAACGCTCCCGTGCGCAGGCCCCGACAGGGAGGATATATGAGCAACTCCGCACGACAGAACGCCATACAGGCCATCACGTCCTACAAGGACGAGGCCAATATCGACTACGCCAAAAACCGCCCCGTGGATTTCTACGGCTGCAACGTCTTTGACGACAAGGCCATGCGCGCCCGTCTGCCCAAGGACGTGTACAAGTCCCTGCACAAGGCCATCACCCTCGGCGAGCGCATGGATCCTTCCATCGCCGACACCGTGGCCGCCGTTATGAAGGACTGGGCCATCGAGAAGGGGGCCACGCATTTCGCCCATATCTTCTATCCGCTCACCGGCCAGACGGCGGAGAAGCACGACAGCTTCCTCATGCCCGACGGCTACGGCGGCGTCATCGCCGAATTTTCCGGCAATATGCTCATTCGCGGCGAGCCGGACGCTTCCTCCTTCCCGTCCGGCGGCCTGCGCTCCACCTTTGAGGCGCGCGGCTACACCGCCTGGGACGTGACGAGCCCCGCCTACATCATGGAGAACCCCAACGGGACCTTCCTCTGCATCCCCACCATGTTCCTCTCGTGGACGGGCGTGGCGCTGGACAAGAAGACCCCGCTGCTGCGCTCCGGTCAGGCGCTCAACCGGGCGGCCCGGCGCGTGCTCAAGATCTTCGGCATCGAGCCGGAGCTGCCCATCGTCTCCTTTGCCGGGCTGGAGCAGGAATATTTCTGCATCGACCACAATTACAATTTTGCCCGTCCCGACCTGCAGGTGGCGGGGCGCTCGCTCTTTGGCGCGCGTCCGGCCAAGGGGCAGGAGTTCAGCGACCAGTATTTCGGCGTCATCCCGCAGCGCGTGCTCTCCTACATGATGGAAGTGGAGTACGAGCTCTACAAGCTCGGCGTGCCCGTGCGCACCCGGCACAACGAGGCCGCGCCCAGCCAGTACGAGATCGCCCCGCTCTATGAGGTCAGCAATCTTGCGGTGGACCATAACCACATCATCATGTCCACCCTGCGCAACGTGGCCAAACGCTACGGCCTCAAGTGCCTGCTGCACGAAAAGCCCTTCCACGGGGTCAACGGTTCGGGCAAGCACGTGAACTACTCCATCGGCAACCGCGAGCTGGGCAGCCTTTTCGATCCCGGCGCGACCCCGCACGCCAACGCCAAGTTCCTTGTCTTCTGCTCGGCCATGATCCGCGCCGTCCACAAGTACGGCGGCCTGCTGCGGGCCACGGTGGCCAGCGCCAGCAACGACCATCGCCTGGGCGCGCACGAGGCCCCGCCGGCCATCATGTCCATCTTCCTGGGCGATCAGCTGACGGAAGTCTTTGAAGCCTTCCGCGCCGGACGGGTGGAGAACGCCGCCAACGGCAAGCCCGCCCGCATGATGAACGTGGGCGTGGATACCCTGCCGCCCCTGCCCACCGATCCCGGCGACCGCAACCGCACGAGCCCGGTGGCCTTCACGGGGAACCGCTTCGAGTTCCGCGCGCTGGGCTCCAGCCAGTCCGCCGCCGGTTCCATCACGGCCCTCAACGCCATGATGAGCGATTCCCTGAACCATGCCGCCGATTATCTGGAAAAGGAGATCGCCGCCGGCAAGGACCTCAACGCCGCCATCCAGTCCTATGTGGAGCACGTCATCGAGGAGCACAGCGCCATCATCTTCAACGGCGACGGCTACTCGGAGATCTGGCACAAGGAAGCCGTGCGGCGCGGCCTGCCCAATCTGCGCAATACGCCCGAAGCCCTGCCGGAACTCATCCGGCCGGAAGTGGTGGCCCTGTACGAGAGCAACGGCATCCTCAACCGCGCCGAGCTCAAGGCCCGTCACGACATCTATCTGGAACAGTACTGCAAGACCCTGCGGACCGAGGCGACCCTCGTCATCCGCATGGCGCGCACCATCATCTTCCCGGCGGGCATGCGCTATCAGGGCGAGCTGGCCGAGACGGCCGCCCGCATGAAGGCCGTGGGCATGGACATCCGCGTGGATATGCTGCGCGACGTGACCGAACAGCTCCGCGGCATGCAGGATGCCGTGGTGCGGCTGGAGACCGCGCTGGGCGGCGTGGACGGGCAGAGCGACCTGTTGACCCGCGCCCGCCAGTATTGTGAGGAAGTGCTGCCCCTCATGGACGAGGTGCGCCGCTACGCCGACCTGCTGGAGACCCGCGTGGCCGATGACCTCTGGGATCTGCCCAGCTATCAGGAGATCCTCTTCGGCAAGTAGGCGAGGGCGGCAGCCGTCGCACGGACCGCCGGGGACGCCTCCCCTTTCTCCGCTTGAAAAGACGGGCCGGTACAGCGAAGGTGCCGGCCCGTCCTGTTAGAGCCTGTCAACACTATTCGTTGCTTGTTTGGGGGGGAGGCCCCCCATCCCTTCCCCAGCGCGCTTTTATCAGGGGAAGAGCCAGGGACGCGGGACACTCGCCCATCAGGCCTGGCGGGGCATGTACAGCGTTTTTTCTGTTTGAAACGTTTCCTGTCGTTTCTCGTGGCCCTCTTCACGGGCAAAATGCGCTACAGGCAGAGGATCTCCCCGTCCACCGGGATCAGAAGGCGCTGCTCCAGCCCCTCGGCTGCGGCAAAGGCGCGCAGATCCGCGCGGTTGAGGCGGGCGTGGTTGACCGCGTCCATATGGGTGGCGATGAGGACGGCTTCGGGCGCGGCCTGCGCCACCTCCCGCACGCCATCGACGCCCATGAGTATGGGCGTGCCGTCGTACATCTGGGCATTGGCCGCATTGAGGGCGATGACCTGCGGCCTGTGCGTCGTGATGGCCTGTTGTACGCCGTCGAACCAGAGCGTATCGCCGGCGGCATAAAAGACCTTCTCGCCCGGCGCGCGCAGCACGAAACCGCAGGCTTCGGCGGGCAAATCGAATTTGCGGTAGTAATAGGCGGCGGTCACGCCGTCACCATGCAGGGCCTCGGTCCTGTACAGCTCCACCTC
The DNA here is from genome assembly GCA_019118745.1 of Candidatus Desulfovibrio gallistercoris. Classification (GTDB taxonomy): domain Bacteria; phylum Desulfobacterota; class Desulfovibrionia; order Desulfovibrionales; family Desulfovibrionaceae; genus Desulfovibrio; species Desulfovibrio gallistercoris. Next base: position 10,052 of record DWYJ01000081.1, read on the forward strand.
TCCGAAGCGGACGCCTTCCGCGGCAAGCGGCGTGACCTGGCGGAAACCCAGCGCCCGCATGTCCCCGGCCTCCTTTTCGGACTGCACGAAGACCGGCATCTCCCTGGGCAGGGCCTGGGCCGCGTGGGCGTCGAAATGATCGAAATGGTGCATGTGGGTGACGATGACCGCATCCACGGCAATGATGTTCTCTACGGGGAGCGGCAGCTCCACCAGCGGATTGGCCAGATCATTGTAGGGAGAAGGAACGGGCGGGCAGGAGCCGCGCGGGGCGAAAAAGGGATCGACGAGAAAGCGTTGCCCGCCGAAGGTGACGATGCTCGTGGCGCCGCGGATCTGCTGAAATTGCATGAAGCACCTCTTCTGAAGGATGTTGCGGCATCCGCGCACGTTCAGGCAAAATGGCAGGTTGCCTGCCCGCAAGGCGGGGGTGGCGGAGGCCGTTTCCTTCATGATAGCATGGGCGGGGCAGAGGGCAAGGACGCACTTTTTCCATAGCCAGTACCCCGGAGGATACCACGGTGCCACAACTGCCTGACCTTCCTGAAGGCCATGAACGGACGGCTCTCCCGGCGCTGGAGAGGCATTTTCCCGTAGCGGCCACGCTCCAGCTCATCGGCGGCAAGTACAAGGGACTGATCCTCTGGAGCCTCCTGGACGGGGCGCTCCGTTTTTCAGGGCTGCGGCGGGCGGTCCCCTGCGCCACGCCCAAGATGCTCACCCAGCAGCTGCGCGAGCTGGAGACCGACGGGCTGATCAGCCGCACGGTCTACCCGGTCGTGCCGCCCAAAGTGGAATATGCCCTTACCGACCTCGGCAAGAGCCTCCATCCCGTGCTGGAAGCCATGCACGCCTGGGGGAGCGCGCATCTGGCGCGGCAAGGACGGTGCGGTCATATGTCCTAGGGTCAGGACTCATTAAAGGTAAAAAATGACAATGGCAGCAATATGGATCGCCGAAAGGAATGTATGGGCACAGCGATCATAGCGCATGGCTATACGGCGCCAGTCTTTCAATCGAGCAAACATATT
>DWYJ01000082.1 GCA_019118745.1 Candidatus Desulfovibrio gallistercoris
TTTGCCGACACCGTCCGCTGTCATCAGGAACGCGGCCATGCGCTTGCCCAGGCCATAGGCGCAGCCATCACCGAATGGCGCGGCTACCGTGTGGGCAAGGCCACCCGCCGGGCGTACGGCATGCCCGAGGGAGCCGACTATCTCACCGGCATGGTGCTGGCGGGTGCCTGTTAAGTTCTTTTTAGAGAACAGCCCGGCAGGGGGGTACCTCCTGCCGGGCTGCTCGTCCCTCCGTCGTCGTGGGCCGGCATCAATCGTCGGCGGGCTCCCCTCCGGCAGCCGCCAGCGTCCTGCCGTTCTCTTCTTCCTCGCGCAGCAGGCCCTGCATCCGGCGCTCCAGCTCTTCCTTGGGCAGATTGGCCATGGCCAGCGATTCCCGGTATTCCTGCGCCTGGGCAAGCATGGTGAATTGAGCGGTCAGGCCCATCTCCTGCGTGGCGGCGCGGATGTCGCCCAGATCGACCCGGAAGAACTCCTTGCGCGGGTTCACCTTGTTGAGGCGCAGCTCGTTGAACTTCCTGTGCAGAGCATTTTCCAGGGCCGGGGCATCCTCGCTGTAAATCATGGCGTGGACGTCAAAGGCAAAGGGCACCGAGGCGTCCCCCAGTTCCCGCACACGGTCCAGCGGCTCAAGGCGGCGCGTCATGCCGATCTTGAAGACATCCTCACCAAAGGAGCCCACATTGGAGATGACGTACACATGCCCTGAGCGCGTCTGCTGCGCCATGGAAAGGGCCCGCTGCGACCGGGCTTCGGCTTCCGTCAGCTTTTCCTGCAGGGCGGCGAGCTGGGCCTCGTATTGGGCCTTCTGCTCTTCGCTGGCCCTGGCCAATTCGGCGCGCGCCTTCTCCATGGCGGCCTGCACCCGTTCTTCGTCGCGTGCCGCCTCGCGCATGGCCTTTTCGTATTCGCGGCGGGCCTTCTCCTCTTCGCGGATGCGCTCGCGTATGGCCCGCTGCTCTTCGCGCTCCTTCTCGCGCAGCACCACCAGCGCCACGGCCCAGCGCAGCTCTTCCAGCCGGGCATCCCGGTAGGCCGGGGTGATGCGGGCATTGCGGAAGGCCTGCCCGTTCAGGTTCACCAGCGCGAAGGCGTCTTCGATCTCCTGCTGCAGCTTGCCCAGATTGTCCGTCTTGACCCTGGCCAGCGTGCTGTCCGTCTTGCCGTTGAAGGCATCGATGACGAAGGCCACGGCCGTCTTGCGGCGGTAGTCCTCCACATAATCGCATTCAGCGGCCGTGCCCTGCTTGATCATGGCCTTGGTGCGGGCCTTGGCCGCCTTGAACTTTTCCCCGGCTTCGTCATAGCCGAAGTGCTCGGCCAAATCATCCAGCACGCTTTCCGAAGGCTTGATGTATTCGTCGCCATAGCCCTCCACGGCGTTCTTGAGCGCCTGCAGCGCCTTTTCATACTCCTTTACCCGGCCTTGCGCCGCAAAGGCATCTCCGGCGATCTCTTCCGCCCTGGCACGCGCTTCCTTTTCGATGCGTTCCGCCCGCCCGTAGGCCTCCTGCAGGGTCCCGTCGGCCCGTCGGGCGGCATCCGCCAGCTTGCTTTGCGCTTCCGCCAGCGCGGCGGCGGCTTCCGCTCTGAGTTTGTCGGCCTCCCCTTCCACATCCATGATGGGCTGGTAGCGTTCCAGCTGTTGCCGGGCTTCCCGCAGGGCCGCCTGTTCCTGTTCCAGCGAGCCCCGCGTCTGCGAGACCTGCTGCCGCAGTTCCTTCACCTCTTTTTCGGCGGCATCCAGCCGTTCGCCGGTCCCGGCCAGCTCCGCTTCACGCTGCTCCAGGTTGCGCAAACTCTCCGCATGCTGGCTGGACAGCTTTTTCATGCGGCCACGGCTGCGCAGCCACAAGATCCACGGCGTCACGAACAGCAGCAGCGAAAGGAGTGCGGTGAACAGTCCGGCAGAGGCATCAGACATGGGGACCTCCTGAGAGAGTAAAAATGGATATTGTTTTATCGTTACCATCTCTCCGGCCGCAAAACAAGGCCCCTTGACAGCCCTCCCAGCTTCGGGCAACCTGAATTTCCCAAACACGTGAGGCCCTGCCGGAGCCTTTGCCCGTCCCAAGCGGATAAAAATCACGGCGTTTTCTGATTCTGCCACCGTCTGCCCTTTGGGCTGGTTCATATCGGCGGAACAACGTCCGGGTGTCCGCGAGGCCCCGGCGGTCTCACGTGACCGGGGAGCGTTGTTCCGTCTTTTTTTTGTCGTGTAACCCAATCCCAATCACGTGAGGTATTCCATGAACACAACGCACAATTTCAGCGACCTGGACGATCTGCTGTACCGCCTGCCCGCCCGTCTGCGGCTGGTGGCCGACTATCTGTCCCGTGAGGATGCGCTGGAACGCGAAGCCGCGGCCGAGCTGCTGGATGAATGTGCCGCCCTGCTGGAACGTCGCCGCGAACGGCTGGCCCAGTGCAACGCCTGGATGCGGCAAGTCCAGAGCGGCTACGGGCTGGAGACCATGTCCTGCGAGGAGGTGCCCCATGCCTAGCCTGGAACAGCGCGTGGAAGCTCTGGAACGCCAGATGGCCGACCTGCAGGCCATGCTGGAAAGCCTGCTGGACTGCATGCGGCAACAGCGGGCGGACATGCCGCCGGCACAGGGAGCCGACGCCACGGAGGCGCGCCATGCATGAGCCTGCCCTGCCCCTGTTTGAATTTGAAGGTCAGCCCCTGCGCGTGCATCTGGACGACGCCGGGCAACCGTGGTTCGTGGCCAAGGATGTCGCCTTGGCACTTGGCTATCAGTGGAGCGGCCATAAAAACATTCAGCATGTTCCTGAAGAATGGAGGGGGGTGGAATCCGTTTCTACCCCCTCAGCTGAACAGCAGATGCTCACCCTGTCCGAGCCGGGGCTCTATTTCTTCGTGGCCCGCAGCGACAAGCCCCGCGCCCTGCCCTTCCAGAAATGGCTGGCCGGGGAAGTGCTGCCCAGCCTGCGCCGTCTGGGCCGGTATGAGCTGCCCGGCCGCACCGGCGGTCAGCCCGTGGGCCTGAGTCCGGCGGCCCTGCGCCTGCGCCCCGCCCTGCGGGAGCGCATCCTTGGCAGCGCCATGCAGTGCGCCCGCCTCATGGGCGTGACCAGCATGGCCGAAGTGGAGGGCATCTTTTGCCGCTGCTGCGAACTGGTGGCCAGCGCGGCGGAGCAGCCCGCCCTGCCCGCCGGACAGGAGGCGGGCCTGATCCGGGAGTTCATGCGGGAGTGCTGCCGGCGCAACCAGGGCGCAAAGACCACGGCCTCAGCCGTGTATGACCGCTTCCGCGTCTGGTGGAACAGCCGCAGCACGGATCCCCTTCCCAGCCAGAAACGCCTGGCCGCCCTGCTGCGGGAACGCTTCGTCCCCCACCGGCGCGGCGGCCGCATCTGGTATCTGGATCTGAGCGTGGAGGGATAGAGAAACAAAGGCCCCCCGCAGGGATGCCCTGCGGGGGCTTGTTATTTTCCAATCTTTCATATAACTGGTATTGTAAATCTATAATATTAGGGAAAACACAATGAAAGAGCATGAACTTATTGACATTGCTGCCGGGAACTTTCGTATAGATTTTGTAGAAGCCTATGCGTTAGATTGTAATGAAAAGGTTGTCGGTGAAGGAAGTGCGTATGTTCAGATAGAAAGTGGTGAAATAGAACTTACTTGTCTTTTTAGAGAGTTTACTAAATCTATTTTGTTAAAAAGAATGAACATTGCTGAAAAAGAAATTTTCCCGGATGATTGTTATATTACAGCTAAGCTTATAGATGTGTCAGGGGAAATTTGGGTAACGGATAGATTTATACCTTGTTCTTCTAATCTGTTGTCATCTAATCAAATTATAAAGCATAAAATAAGATTCCTGACGAAGTTTAGCGACATGAAAACAGGATTATACGGATATAAATATTTTTTTGAAAAATCATATAAACTTCCTGTTAAAGAGTTTTCATTCTATCCCGATAGAAGTACTCTTGATAAATCAACAATAATGATTGAATGTGCGAAAATTGAATTTAAGAATGGGAAAGATTATACAACAATAGAAATGTTATCTGATGAGAAACTCGAAGAATCAAAAGCAGAAAATATTATTAGAGCCGTATCTTTGATGACAGGGCAAGTTTTTACGCCATTTTATAAAATTGCATTTAATAATGATTGCATGACGTCAACAATTTATAAAAAATATCAATACAAATCAATAAATAATGTATTTTCGTATAAAATTATGAATGAACATATCTCACGCTATCTTGCCAAGGCAATAGCAAGTGGAATCAATCTGCATGATTTTTTATTTATATTAGACAGGTCTATAATTGCACAAAAAGCTCATTTTGATATGTTTTGCCTTTCCATATGTACAGGTATCGAAATGATATGTAAAAAATACTTTTCTAGATTGGGATTGAAAGAAGAGCTTAAGTTGTCAGAAAGTACCAAAAAATTACTCGATGAAATAAATATACAGAATAAAGAACTACATTCAATAATAACGTCATCTATGGAAAATCATAAAAAATTCAGTGTCATTACAGCACTAAAAAATTTGTGCAAGGAAAATGCGGTAAAAAAAGAACATATTGAAGCATGGCGCTCTCTTAGAAATCAAATTTCTCATGCCAATCCTAGCGGCGAAACGCAGCAGAAGATAAATAAAGCCTTTACATGCCTCGAACTTTTTTACTTACTTAACTTTATCGTTGTCGGCTATGAGGGAGGCTATAGAGGTTTCGACAATGAGTCTGATAACAAAAAAATATTTACTATTCCTGAAAAAATAAAAGAAATTGATTTTACACAGTTTAAGATAAAAGAGGAACAGTAGGGGGGCTTTGCGATCCCCCCTACTGCCGCCACCCTACAAGCGGGCAGCATTGTCGCCAATGCCGGCAGGCAGGGCCTTGGGGGCGTCAGCGCGTCCTTCTCTCTGCCTGGTCAGCAATTCATCCTGAAGCTGAATGATCCTTTCCTGAGCTGCCAGCAATCTGGCCTGCAGTTCCTGGATCTGGCGGCTGTCGGCCGCTGGTTCCGTTCGCACGCCTTCCGCGCGGGCCGCGTCCAGTATGTAGGCCAACACCTCTCCCCAGCTCCCGCCCGCTTCGGCGGCCATAGCCTCGGCCGCGGCCGCGATCTCCTGCAGGGGCACCGGCCTGTCCAGCGGCGTGCCGTGCCCGATGAGCATGGGGCCTTCCCCAAAATACAGCCACTGCCGCGACAGGCGCGGGAATGCCTCCAGCATGGTGGGCAGGAGCGGCCAGAGGTTGTGCTGCCGCTTCCGGCTCAGGTAGCCGAGGAAGGTCCGGTACTGCACCCCCACCATTTCCGCAAACGTCGGGATGCCTCCGAAAAATTTTCCGGCGGCGGTAACGCGCTCGTATAGTTCGCTTTTCTTAGAATCTTTCATTTTTCGTCGGGAAAATTCGTTGACAATAGCGAAAGAATCTTTCACATTGTCCGCATACATGTACGTTTACCCCTCACCCCGAAAGGGAAAGGTCGTTTTATGCAACAGTCTATACCAATGAAAACCGGCAGGCAAGCCCGCTTTCTCAAGCTGAAGATCTGGATGCTGGAGCGGGATCTGACCTTTGTGGCCCTGGGCAGGCTCCTGGGCATCTCCGGGCGTGCCGCCAGCCTCAGCCTGCAGCAGGACCGCATGCCCGTGCGCCATCATGAGAAGCTCCGGAGCTGCCTCAGCATCCCGCTGGATCTGCTGCCCCGGGCCGAAGACGTGCCCACCGGCCCCAGGCCGCGCGACTGCTGACGCCATGTTGTCGGCATACCGCGCATTCGACGCCAGAACCACGCAAAAGATGGAGAGTTTTTTACATGAACGCCCCCTGCCGCCCGTATCCTTCCCTGCCGGCCGTGCTGCACGGCATGGTCAAGGCGGCGCCCTCCGGCCTGGATGTGCGCACAGTGGCCGATCTGGTGGGCAAGCCGTATGCCACCCTCATGAGCGAACTGTCGCAGCAACCCGGCCACAAGCTGGGCGCGGAGCTGCTGCTGCCGCTCATGGACGTCTGCGAGTCCGACCTGCCGCTCATCTTCCTTGCCCGGCAGCGCGGCGGAGCCTTTGTGCCCTTGCGCATCCCCGCCGGCGGGCCGGAACAGCTGGTCGCCGGGCTGAGCGCCAGCATCCGCGAATTCGGCGAATTCGCCTGCGCGACGTCGGATCATATCGCAGACGGCAGGATCACCGTGCAGGAACTGCACGACATGACCCGCCGGGGCCATGAGGCCGTGGAAGCCATCCTCGCCATCCTCAGGCTGGCGCGCGAGACCCACGACCGCCAGATATGAAAAAAGGCTGCGGACGCTGGAACCGTCCACAGCCCAAACTCCCGAAGGAGCAAACCTATGTCCCGAACCTATGCTGTCCCGTTCGTCCTTGTCAAGGTCGCCAGCTACCGTGTCCGCCTGCCCGGCATGCCGCCCCGGCGCGTGCTGGCCAGCCATCGCCAGATGCTGCACTGGCTGCTGACCGTCCTCCCTTCCCGCAAGGAGGCTCCCCGTGTCCGCTGACGCCGTCATCCCGTCCCCTGCTCCCGGGCAGGCCCCGCTCCCCTCCCCGACCGCCGGCATACGCCCGGCAGTCCCCTGTCGTGAGGTGATGCGCAGGGGAAGTGGTTCCTCTTTTTCAGGTACCGCCCATCCTGCGTCTGTCTCCTGCGCCCGCCTGGGCCGGGTCATCCCGCCGTCAGACTGCGCGGCCCTGATCTGCCGGACCGACGAGGCTGCCGATCTGCAAAGCTGCTTCGTCTGCCCGGCCGGCCAGGCGCTTGCCGCCAGCTGCCCCGATCATGCCCGGCTCGTGCGCCGGCGGGATGCCGTGCCTGATGCCGTCGTGCTGTTGCGCGCCCTGGGGCAGGCCCTGCGGGACGACCCGTCCGCGCCGCAGATAAGCGTACGCGCCCTGACGCGCAACGCCGAACGAAGCTTCGGCGGCGACGGCGATCCCTATCGTCTGGCTCGTGCCGCACAGCGTTGCGGCCTGACGGTCACCCTGCGCCCGTGGGCCATCATCCGTGATGCCGCCTGCCGGCGTTTTGCGCTCAAGGAGGTGTGAACATGTCCAAGCCAACAACCATGCCCGCCCCGCCCCAGCTGAAGGTGCTGGGCTGCTTTCTGGACAAGCTGCCGCCCATGATCGCCCGCAAGGAGGTCAAGTATTTCACCGGCGGCGCCATCAGTCCCAAGAGCGTCTCCAATGACGATTATCTGGGCAACGGTCCCCGTGTCCGCATGAAGATGGGTGACGCCGTCGTGTACCCGACGCCGTTCTTTCTGGCATATCTTGAAGAAAAAGGAGTGAAGATCATTGTCCCTCCGTCGTTTTGATCTCCGTCTGCCGGGCCAGCTCCGCTCTCGCCAGGGCGGCCCGGCGCTTGTCCATGTCGCAGATGTGGAGGTAGATCTCCGTCGTCGTGACGCTGGCATGCCCCATGAGCGTCCGCAGGGCGTAGATGTCCAGCCCGGATTCCAGCATGCGTGTGGCAAAGGTGTGCCGCAGCGTGTGCCAGACCACCCGGTTGCGCGGGTCCGTCACGCCGTCATTGAAGCCGAGCTTGTCCATGATGCGGCGCATGGCCTGCGGCAAGCCGAAGGGAGAGCGCATCTCTCCGCCGGGCCCGGGAAAAAGGTATTCGCTGGAGGCATGCGCCAGCCTCTTGCGCAGCATGGTGAGGCTCTCGGGAAAAAGGCGTCCGGCATGGACGATGCGCGTCTTGCCGCCCTTCGTGGATCGCTCGCTGCCTTTTGCGCCGGTAAGCACGCGAATGGCTCCCGTTTCCGGCGTGCAGCTTTCACAGCGGAGGTTGATGAGCTCCCCCGCTCTCAGGCCCGTGTCCAGAGAAAGGAGTATCATGTCATGCAGATCGCTGGCCCCTTCCCGCTGGCCCTGGTAGGCCAGCAGGGCCTCGATCTCCGCGTCGCTCAGGACGCGCAGGCGGCGGCTGTCCGTTTTGGGCAGCACGACGGCACGATTGCGGCGGCCCAGGATGGCCGGATTGGGTCCGCTGAACAACATGGTCCCCGGTGCGCCGGGAGCGGGCGTCTCCAGCGCGTAGTTGTAGACCTCCCGCACGGTCTTGAGGATGTGCAGGACCGTCTGGGGAGCAAGACCGGCCGATGGGTCATTCTTGTTGCGTCCGGTGAGCGGTCGCTTGGCGGCCACGATTCGGCCGAGCTCCGCGACGTCCTGCGGGGTGATCTCCCGGGCGAGACGATCCCCAAGGACAGGCAGGATATGGTTCGTCAGCAGCTGGACGACCTTGGCATGGCTCGCCCGATGCCGCTGTGTCCAGTCGGTATAGCATGCGGCCAGCTCCCTGAACGTCAGCTCGGCCACACGCTCCTTGCTGCGCAGCAGAGCCTCGTGCTGCCGCTGCTCCTCAGCCATGCTGCGCATCTCTCGCAGGCTCTGAGGACGCTTGCCGGTACGGATGTTTTCCTTCAGCTCACGCAGCAGGGCGATGGCCTTGGCGACGGTCCAGCCGTCGCTGGCCCAGCCCAGGGACTCGTGCATGCGCTTGCCTCCTCCCGCCCGGTAACGGATGGAGAAGCAACGGTCCGGCACGCGGCCATTTTTGCGAGTGGGATGTTCGCGATAAAGGACGCCCTCTTTGCCCGGGACTGTCTGCCAGCGATATTTGTCACCCATCTGTCACCCACCTTTTTTGACGTCATGGGCATTTATGGGCATCTGTTATCATCGGCCATACTTATAAATCAAGATGATAAGACATTAAGGGCAATCATGGGAAATACCGTCAGCCTTCTTCTAAGCTCTTGGCCGGGGGTTCGAATCCTCCCGGGCGCGCCAGAAGAAAATCAGCAGGTTGCGACAGTAAATGACGTGACCTGCTTTTTTTTGCGACCTCATTGCGACCCGTCGGCATAAAAGAATCGTTGCCCCGGCAGGACTTTTTTCGTTCTTATCTTGCGTGCCGTTCAAAGGGCGTACCGCCTCCCTGTGCTCTCCCCTTCTCTCTAGCAGCGTTTTTCGGATTGAACCATGTCGATCCCGCGTCAGGCAGGATAGCGTTACGATTTCTTCAGACTCCTTTTTCCATCTTCCCGTTCTTCCTTGATCTCGTTCAGCACCTACTTAATTTCGTCGGGGCCGATATCTTGAAAGCAGAGGTAAACGTCGTGTAAGCTTGCGTGCATGATGGGCAGGCAGCCGGTCCGGCAGTTTCTCCTGCGTAATCTTTGTCATCGAGGTGGAAGCATGAAGGTCGCCCTTGCCGTCTTGACGCTTTGCATCGCCCTTTTGCGTCCCAGTGCGGGGTTGGGCATGGATTCCTCCCAGTTGGGGGAGCTTCTGGACGCCGCGATGGGTGATGTTGAGCGGACGTGTGCCGTCATTACCATGCTTGACCGGGAGATTGCCGGCCGGCCCGGTGATGAGGGTTTGCTCACGCTGCGTATCGCGGCCTACGGCCTTCTGGCAGACCCGTATTCCGCCAGGCCGGATGTGGAGGCCCTGGCCGCCCTGCATCCGGACTCCCCGCCTTATCAGTTGCAAAAATGTCTGTACGCGGAAGCCACGGGCGCGCAGCAGGAGGAAAACCGTCTCTGCTATCTGCGCGTGGCCCGGCTTTGCCGGCAGTCCGGCAAGGCCGACGAGCATTCCCATGAATATCTGCTTGCCCTGCTGCTGGCGGATTCTCCCGAAGCGGAGGAGGCAAAGCGGCGCTTTCTTGCTGCGCTGACGGATTCGCCCAAGGATCAGGTTTTGAAGGAAGTTCTGGCGGACTTTGCGCGCGAGAAGTTTGTCAAAAAAGTCTCCCCCGAGACGATCCGCCATCCCTGCCCACGGCAGCGTTGACGTGTCGCCGGGCGGCGCTGTGCCGCCGCCCCGGCGCGCCTTTCTCGGAGAAAACGTAGAAACGTGGGACGCACCGCCCCTAGTAAAAAGCCCCCGGTCCCTGTGAGGGCCGGGGGCTGGTGTTTTTGTGCCGGGAAGGGTCATTCCGGGACTTCCAGATTGCCGTCCATATCGATGAGCTGCCCGAAGGTCTGGGCGGCAAAGGCCGCCATGAGCGGCTTGGTGAAGTCGGGCTCGTAGCGGTTGTCCTGCGCCAGTTCGCGCGCGGCGTCGGCTGGTTCGCGCTTTTCGCCGTAGGGCTTGTCCATGATCATGGCCGAGAAGGAGTCCACCACGGCGGTCAGGCGGCCGATACGGCTGATGCGGCTGCCGGGCTCGTGCTGCGGGTAACCGCTGCTGTCGAGGCGTTCATGGTGTTCGAAACAGGCGCGGATCAGTTCCTCAAAGGAAATGTCCATTTTCTGCATGATCTTCACGCCGAGGATCGGGTGCTGGACGACCTTGTCCCGCTCTTCCTGCTTGAGGGGGCCTTTTTTGTTGACCACGAAGGCCGGCACCTTGCTCATGCCGATATCATGCAGCAGCAGGGCCAGCGCCACCTTGTCCAGATCCTTGCGGCGCATCTCGCTCACGCTCTGCATCCAGAGCCAGAGGCCCACGTTCAGGCAGTTGAGGGCGTGCCGGGCCGGTTCATGCACGCGGAAGAGGCGGCGCACGAAGCCGGCGATGCGGTGCTTGTCCTCAAAGATGTATTCGGTGACCACCATGAGGTCCCGGTACAGCGGCTCGAAGAGCAGCTTGACCGGCTGCGCGTAAAATTCCGAATAGCGCATGACCAGGGCGCGGATGCAGATGTCCACGATCTCCGCTTCCTTGAGGTTGCGGTCCTGCAGGACGAGGTCGAGCTGCTTGACGATGTGGCGCGAGTAGATGGGGTGATCCGAGCGGGACACGAACAGCGAACCGTCGGCGCAGAGCTGGGCCACCTCTTCCACCTGGGCGTTGGTCAGGCGGTCGCCCTTGCGGCAGTACGGGGCCAGCACGCAGATGTCCTCACGGAAGGAGAACAGATCGACCGGCGGGCGATACTTGGGAAAGCTGGACAGGATCTCGCTGCTGATCTGGTAGTATTCTTCATTGATATTCTGGGGAACGTCGCGTTTTTGGGCAGCCATAACTACTTCCAGTAAATTTTGACAAGGTTGGTCCCGCGCGGGGTGGATGCAGAGCCGGTACGCTGCCCCGCCGTGATGACGGCGCATTGTCCGGGGGTGATGGCCTCACTGTCGCAGATGAACTGCTGGGCACGCCGCAGATGGCTGGTTTCCGCATCGGGCTGGCTGACGAGGACAGGGTGGACGCCCCAGGAGAAGTTGAGCGCCTTGAAGGTCACCGGGTCGGGCGTCAGCGCATAGACGGGCTGTGCGGGCCGATGGGAGGCAATGAGACGGGCCGAAGCGCCGCTGATGCTGTGGGCCACGATGGCCTGGGCCTCGGCCCTCTGGGCAAGCAGACAGGCCGAATAAGCCAGAAAGTTCGAGATGCCCGTTGCCGTATCCGGGGATTCGGTGCGGCGGTCTTCGAGCAGGAGCTTTTCGGCCTCGTCGGTGATGCGGCGCATGTAGCGTACCGTCTCCACGGGGAAGTTGCCCATGGCCGTCTCTTCCGACAGCATGACGCAGTCCGCCCCGTCCAGCACGGCATTGGCCACGTCCGTGGTCTCGGCGCGAGTGGGCGCGGGGCTGTTGACCATGGAGAGCAGCATCTGCGTGGCCACGATGACCGGCTTGGCCAGACGGTTGCAGGCGGCGATGATGTGCTTTTGCAGGGCCGGCAGCTGCGGCAGCGGGCACTCCACGCCCAGGTCGCCGCGCGCCACCATGACGGCGTCCGTCGCGTCAAGGATGGCGTCCAGGTTCTCCACCGCGCCCTGCCGCTCCAGTTTGACCACCACCGGGATGTTGCGCCCGGAAGCCGCGATGATCTCCTTGGCTTCGAGCACGTCGTCCGCCGTCTGCACATAGGAGATGGCCACGGCGTCCACGCCCAGCTTGAGGCCGTCGTTGAGGTCCCGCTTGTCCTTGTCGGTCAGGGCGCGGACCCGCGTCGCCTTGCCGGGCAGGGCAAGGCCCTTGCGGGAGGTGACGATGCCGCTGTTTTCCGCCGCCAGCAGCACCAGCCCGTCCGCGCGGCGTTCCTCCACCACGAATTGCAGGCCGCCGTCGGCCAGAACCAGCCGGTCCCCCTTGTCGAGACTTTGCAGGATGATCTCGTGGTCGAAGGGGAGGTAGGGCAGCTCGCTGGTATACTGTTCCGTCGGGCCCAGCAGCAGGCGCATGCCCTTGCTGACCTGTATGGTCTTTTCCTTGACGACGCCCAGGCGGATCTTGGGGCCGGAAAGGTCCTGCATGATGGTGAGGGGGAGGTTCAGTTCCGCCTCGATGGCCCTGATATGACCGATGATGTCCACAAAGTCGGCGGCCCCGCCGTGGGAAAAATTGAGGCGAAAGATGCTTACCCCGGCCTGCGCCAGTTCTCGCAGCCGCTCCCGTGTGTTGGATGCCGGACCGATGGTCGCTACGATTTTTGTCCTCACTCTGCCTCCCCGGCCCTTTCGGGCCCGCAAAGATGTTGGCAGAACTATCTTGGCTTTTGCCCGTGATGTCAAGGCGGCGGCCAAGGGCATCTTCAGTTGTGGCCTGTCGTTTCACGGCGCAAACGCGGTTTCCCGCTCTCGTTTGGGGCGGGCGGAGCTGTGCCCTCGCCTCACGTCCTGTCGTTTCCCAAGACAGACGCTCCACAACGCACCTCCGTCCGCCGGAGCAAAGCGGACGCCGCTTGACGAGCTGGCAGGAAGAGGCTAAAAGAAATCGTTTTGACCGGATGAAACTTGCCTGCCGGAGCGGTTGACGGCGCAAGCTGTTCGGTGCAGGCCGGGGAATTCCCCTGCCGGACGTCCAACCCCATAGGAAAATCCAATGCCCAAACGCACGGATCTACACAAGATCATGGTCATCGGGGCCGGGCCGATCATTATCGGTCAGGGCTGCGAGTTCGACTATTCGGGATCGCAGGCCGTCAAGGCTCTGAAAGAGGAAGGCTACCAGGTGGTGCTGGTCAATTCCAATCCGGCCACCATCATGACCGATCCGAACATGGCCGACGCCACCTATGTCGAACCTATCGAACAGCACACGCTGGCGGCCATCATCCGCAAGGAACGGCCGGATGCCCTTTTGCCCACCCTCGGCGGCCAGACGGCTCTCAACGCCGCTCTCGGGCTTGCCCGGAGCGGCGTTTTGGCGGAGTACGGCGTGGAGCTCATCGGCGCCAAGGCTGACGTCATCGAAAAGGCCGAAAGCCGCGAGCTCTTCCGGCAGGCCATGGAAAACATCGGCCTGACCGTGCCCGCCAGCGGCATCGCCCGCAATATGGACGACGTGCGGCGTCTGGGCGATGTGCTCCCCTTCCCGCTCATCGTGCGTCCGGCGTTCACCCTTGGCGGCACCGGCGGCGGCGTGGCCTACAACATGGCCGACCTTGAGGAAGTGGCCGGGCGCGGTCTGGCGGCCAGCCCCACGTCCGAGGTCATGATCGAGCAGAGCGTGCTCGGCTGGAAAGAATACGAGATGGAAGTCATGCGCGACCGCAACGACAACTGCGTCATCGTCTGCTCCATCGAGAACCTCGATCCCATGGGCGTGCACACCGGCGACTCCATCACCGTGGCCCCGGCCCAGACGCTCACGGATGACGAATACCAGAAGATGCGCGACGCCTCCCTGGCCATCATGCGCGAGATCGGCGTGGAGACCGGCGGCAGCAACGTGCAGTTCGGCATCAATCCGCGCAACGGCGACATGGTGGTCATCGAGATGAACCCCCGCGTCTCGCGCTCCTCGGCGCTGGCCTCCAAGGCGACGGGCTTCCCCATCGCCAAGATCGCGGCCAAGCTGGCCGTGGGCTACACCCTGGACGAACTGCGCAACGACATCACCCGCGAGACGGCGGCCAGCTTCGAGCCGGCCATCGACTACTGCGTGGTGAAGATCCCGCGCTTCACCTTCGAGAAGTTCCCCGGCGCCAAGGACGAGCTGACCACCTCCATGAAGAGCGTGGGCGAGGCCATGAGCATCGGTCGCACCTTCAAGGAGGCCCTCCAGAAGGGGCTGCGCTCCATGGAGATCGGCGCGCCCGGACTGGGCTACAACTTCCGTGCCGATCTGCCGGACCGGGACGCCATCCTCGCCGGCCTGCGCAAGCCGCATTCCCGCCGCATCTTCGACCTGCGCCGGGCCCTGCTGGCTGGCATCAGCGAGGAGGACATCTACGAAGCTTCGGCCATCGACCCCTGGTTCATCCGGCAGGTGCGCGACATCGTGGACATGGAGAATCGCATCCGTGATTTCGGCCTGGCCAACGACATGACCCCGGCCAATCCCGATCTGGCCCCCCTGCTGCGCGAAGCCAAGGAATACGGCTTCTCCGACCGCCAGCTTGCCGAGATGTGGAAACGTCCCGAGTCGGACATCCGCCGTCTGCGCAAGGAAATGGACATCGTGCCCACCTTCTATCTGGTGGATACCTGCGCCGCGGAATTCGAGGCCTATACGCCCTACTACTACTCCACCTATGAGCGCGGCGAAGAGGTGGACGCCCGCGACTGCCGCAAGGTCATCATCCTTGGGGGCGGCCCCAACCGCATCGGTCAGGGCATCGAATTCGACTATTGCTGCTGCCACGCCTCCTATGCCCTGCGGGACGCGGGCGTCATGGCCATCATGGTCAACTCCAACCCCGAGACCGTCTCCACGGACTACGATACGTCCGACCGCCTCTATTTCGAGCCGCTGACCTTTGAAGACGTGATGAACATCATCGAGAAGGAAAAGCCGGAAGGCGTCATCGTGCAGTTCGGCGGGCAGACGCCGCTCAATCTGGCGGTGCCGCTCATGCGCGCCGGGGTGCCCATCCTCGGCACCTCGCCCGACGCCATCGACCGCGCCGAGGACCGGGAGCGCTTCCAGGCCCTCATCGAAAAGCTGGGCCTGCTCCAGCCGCCGAACGGCACGGCCATGAGCCTTGACGAGGCGCTGGAAGTGGCCGAACGCATCACCTATCCCGTGGTGGTGCGGCCCAGCTACGTGCTGGGCGGCCGGGCCATGGCCGTGGTGTACGACAAGGAAGAGCTGAGCGAATACTTTGCCGCCCAGGTCCCCGAAAAGCCGGAGCACCCCATCCTCATCGACAAGTTCCTGGAGCACGCCGTGGAAGTGGACGTGGACGCCCTTTCCGACGGCAGCGACGTCTACGTGGCGGGCATCATGGAACATATCGAGGAAGCGGGTATCCATTCCGGGGACTCGGCCTGCGTGCTGCCGCCCTTCTCGCTCTCCTACGATCATGTGGCCCTCATCGCGGCGCAGGCCGAAGCGCTGGCCCGTGAACTCAAGGTCGTTGGCCTCATGAACATCCAGTTCGCCATCAAGGGCGACGACGTCTACATCCTGGAAGTGAACCCCCGCGCCTCGCGTACCGCGCCCTTCGTGTCCAAAGCCACCGGCGTGCCGCTGCCCTATCTGGCCACCCAGGTCATGCTGGGCAAGACGCTGGAGGAGCTCGATCCGTGGAGCATGCGCCGCGGCGGCTTTACCTGCGTCAAGGAGGCCGTGCTGCCCTTCCAGCGCTTCCCGGGCGTGGACATCATCCTCGGGCCCGAGATGCATTCCACCGGCGAGGTCATGGGCATGGGCGACAACTTCCCCGATGCCTTCATGAAAAGCCAGCTCGGCGCCGGTCAGTCCCTGCCGCAGGGGGGCAACGTCTTCCTGTCGGTCAATGACCGTGACAAGCCCCTGCTGCCCGAAGTGGCGGCCATGTTCGCCGAACTGGGCTTCCATCTGCTGGCCACGCGCGGCACGGCCAAGCTGCTGCGCGAACACGGACTGGAAGTGGAGGAGGTCCGCAAGGTGTACGAAGGCCGGCCGCATATCGTCGACCGCATCGTCAACAATGAGATCGCCCTGGTGGTCAATACGGCTTCCGGCAAGAACACGGCGCGTGATTCCAAGTCCATCCGTCACGCGGCGGTCACCTACGGCGTGCCCTACTGCACCACGGTGGCCGGAGCCAAGGCCACTGCCACGGCCATCGGCAAGCGGAGCGACGGCATCCATGTGGCAAGCCTTCAGGAATATTACGCCCGCGACGCCCGGAGTTAGGAAATGAAAGCATTACTTGTGCTCGAAGACGGCTTTTGTCTGCAAGGCAGATCCTTCACCGGTGATTTTGAGACCGGCGGGGAAGTGATCTTCAACACCGGCATGACCGGCTATCAGGAAGTCCTCACCGACCCTTCCTATTACGGGCAGATGGTCTGCATGACCTATCCGCTCATCGGCAATTACGGCATCAATGCCCGGGACATGGAATCCCCGCGCATCCACATGCGCGCCCTGCTGGTCAAGGAATGCTGCAAGCAGCCTTCCAACTGGCGCGCCACCAAGTCCCTGCCGGACTTCCTCAAGCAATGGGGCGTGCCGGGCATGGAAGGCATCGACACGCGTGCTTTGACCCGTCACCTGCGCCTCAACGGGGCCATGCGCGGCATCATCTCCACGCGCGATCTTGACGCCGCCTCGCTCCAGAACAAGGCCAGGGCCCTGCCGCCCATGCAGGGGCAGAACCTCGTGCCTTACGTCTGCGCCAGAAAACCGTACATCCTTGAAAACGACCGCGTCGAGGAAGTGAGCTTCGATGTGCGCGGCGCTTACGCCTGGAAGGGCAAGGGCCTGCCGCTCCTGGTCTACGACTTCGGCGTGAAGTGGAACATCCTCCGCCTGCTGGCCGAAGTGGGCTTCGAGGTGCTGGCGGTGCCGCCCTCCTTCACGGCCGAACAGGCGAAAGCCAGCGGGGCCAAGGGGATCTTCCTGTCCAACGGCCCCGGCGACCCGGCGACCCTGACCGCGGAGATCGAGAATATCCGCGAGCTCATCAAGCACTTCCCGGTGACGGGCATCTGCCTTGGCCACCAGCTCATCGGGCACGCTCTGGGCGGCACCACGGGCAAGCTCAAGTTCGGCCATCATGGCTGCAATCACCCGGTGAAGGATCTGACCACCGGCCGCATCGAGATCTCCTCGCAGAACCACGGCTTCCATGTGGTGCTCGACGGGCTGGACGATGTGGAAGCCACGCACATCAACCTCAACGACCAGACCCTGGAAGGCCTGCGTCACAAGACCCTGCCGGTCATGAGCGTGCAGTACCATCCTGAAGCCGCCGCCGGTCCCCATGACGGGCGCTACCTCTTCACGCGCTTCTTCGAGATGACGCGTGATGCGGTGGCCTAGGGAAAACACAGGCGTCAGCACAGGTTGGGGGCGGGATACCCCTCCCCTCACGTAGGCAAGGATATGGAAAAGGGAAGTCCGACGGACTTCCCTTTTTCGTTTGCTTGCTTTCATCGCCCTTGCCTGTGAGAAGCGGGAACGAGCCTCCCTTAGAGCGTTTTCAGTTGGAAACGCTTTGCGTTTCAAACCATACAGCCTGGCGTTTCGCGGAAAAAGCGTAGTTTTCCCGCTTGGTTTCGGCCGGGCGGCACTGTTCTGCCGCCTCTGCTGCCGGACTGCGGGAGGCGGACCGGGGCTGCTCATACGCATACGTTGATGTATTTGGGGGACAGGCGGCATGGCGTACTTGCCAATGCCGCAGCTCTGCGATAAGGAGAATCAAGAGAAGCTCCGGCGCCGTGGGCATCGGTTGCCGGAGGCGCGGAAGGCGAAATGTTTTCGCTGTTTCTCCAGACCAAGGAGTCTTAACGTGAAGAAAATCATTGCCGCTTTGGCACTGGCATTGTCGCTGGCTGCCGGGACTGCGCCCGCACTGGCTGCGGAAGGCGCCGCACGGCCTGCCAATCCCGTTGATCAGTTCACGGGCACGGTATGGATGCAGACCAGCCATGACAACAAGGCTGCCTTTCTTTTTGGCATTGATACGGCCATCACGGTGGAATACTTTGTGAACAGCAAAGCCGCCGAAAAGGCCGCCAAGGAAGGCAAGGCCCCTTCTTCCAACCTTTCCCGCTTTGAAAAGGGCTGGATGACCGCCATGAAGGATACGGACCGCGATCAGGTCATTGAAAAGATCGACGCCTGGTATGCCGCGCATCCTGACAAGCAGGACATCCCTGTGATGAACGTGATCTGGTTCTCCCTTATCAAGCCTGCACTGGCGGCCTCCAAGTAGAGCCGCTTTTAAGGAGTTTCCCATGAAAAAATTGTTTGCGGGCGCTTTGCTCGTGGTCATGTGTTTTGGCGGTCTTGGTTGCACCAACATGAGCCGTACCCAGCAGGGTGTGGCCAGTGGCGCGGCTCTTGGCGCGCTGGGCGGCGCCGGTGTGGCGGCCATCGCCGGCGGTTCCGCCGGCTGGGGCGCTCTGGCGGGCGCCGGCGTGGGTGCGCTGGCGGGCGGCATCGTGGGCAACAGCCAGGAACACCGCAACCGCTACAGCTGGTAAGCGCTGTCCCTTTCGCACTGTTTGACGAAGGCGGGCCTCGGCCCGCCTTTTTTGCGTGCTACTGCCCGGGCTTCCCCGCGCCGCTGGGCCGTCACAGCAACGCGGCGGACAGTCTGCGCCGGATGCGGTACGGAAACGTTCCTCCCTCCCCTGCCCACAGATCGGCGGGAAAGAAGAACAGGCGGCAAACTTCCAGAGAAGTCCGCCGCCTGCATCTGTACGTTGTGGCTAGGGCCTGCCGCGCGTTTTTTTAATCTATTTCAATAGATAAGGAGATGTTCCTCACATCCCCCTTCCCCCATAACCCGTCCAAGCGCTGCTACAGGAAGTCCGGATCGACGGCGGCGCGGCCCGCGCCGGTCATGATGCGCATGAAATGCAGGTAGTGCTCTTCCACCGGGATGATGGGGAAGCGCAGTCCGCAGGATTCGCAGGGGATGAGCTTGGCTTCGGTGGGGTTGCCCACCGCGGCATGCCAGCCGCATTGCGGGCAGGTGTAGAAAAAGATCATCTCCATCGCCGCCGGAGGCACGGGCTGCACGGGACGGTTGGGGGTACTCATGGCCGGGCCTCCTCCACGGATTGTACGAGCGGCGTTCCGCTCATTTCCGCCGGGATGTCCATGCCCCAGAGGCGCAGGAGCGTGGGCGCCACATCGGCCAGCTTGCCGTCCGCCAGACGGACGGGCGCGCCGCCGGCCGCATCCAGCAGGATGCAGGGGACGGGATTGGTGGTATGTGCCGTCTGCGGGGAACCGTCGGGCGAGATCATGACTTCGCAAT
Source organism: Candidatus Desulfovibrio gallistercoris (assembly GCA_019118745.1). Classification (GTDB taxonomy): domain Bacteria; phylum Desulfobacterota; class Desulfovibrionia; order Desulfovibrionales; family Desulfovibrionaceae; genus Desulfovibrio; species Desulfovibrio gallistercoris. The sequence goes on from DWYJ01000082.1 coordinate 19,128, forward strand.
TGCCGTGATCGGCAATGAGCAGCAGGCGACCGCCGCGCGCCCGGACGGCATCGGCCATGCGGCCCACGCATTCGTCCACCACCGCGCAGGCCTGTACCGCGGCGTCCAGCTTGCCGGTATGCCCGACCATGTCGCCATTGGCCAGATTGCAGACCACGAGATCATAGGCCCCGCTGTTCCAGGCCTCCACGAACTTGTCCGTGACTTCACGGGCGCTCATGGCGGGCTTGAGGTCGTAGGTGGCCACATCGCGCGGCGATTCCACGAGGATGCGGTCCTCACCGGCAAAGGGCTCTTCCCGCCCGCCGTTGAAAAAGTAGGTGACGTGGGCGTATTTTTCCGTTTCGGCAAGGCGGAGCTGCCGCAGGCCCGCGCGGGAGACCACCTCGCCAAGGCCCATGTGCACCGCTTCCTTGGGATAGGCCACGGGGAAGGTGAAGTCCGCCTCGTACGGGGTCATGGACGCCACCGCGCAAAGCTGCGGACGCGTGCCGCGATCAAAGCCGTCGAATTCCTCCACGGTGAAGGCTCGCGCCAGCTCGCGCATGCGGTCCGCCCGGAAATTGAAGAAAAAGAGCCCGTCCCCGTCCTGCACGCCGGCATGATCGACGCCCTCGATGCGTACCGGCTTGACGAATTCGTCCGTCACGCCCGCGGCATAGGAAGCCTGCATGGCGGAAACGGCGTCCGGGGCCGTTGCGCCCTGCCCATGCACGAGCATGTTCCAGGCTTCGGCCACACGTTCCCAGCGCTTGTCTCTGTCCATGGCGTAAAAGCGTCCTGTCAGCGTGGCGATGCGGACGCCGGCAAGCTGGCGGACGGCCTCCTCGAGCTGGCGCACGTAATCCACGCCGCTCTGGGGCGGGGTGTCGCGTCCGTCCATGAAGCAATGGATGCGGACAGGCACGCCGGCATCGGCGGCCATGCGGCAGAGCGCTTCAAGGTGACGGATGTGGCTGTGCACGCCGCCGTCGGAAAGCAGACCGGCCAGATGCAGCACCCCGCCGGACGCGCGCACCGCGTCCAGCAGGCCGCGCAGGACGGCATTCTGGAAAAAGGAATCGTCTTCCAGCGCCACGTCGATGCGGGTCATATCCTGATAGACGATGCGGCCCGCGCCGATGTTGAGGTGCCCCACTTCGGAATTGCCCATGTAGCCCGCGGGCAGGCCCACTTCCCGTCCGGAGGCCGCAAGGCGGCTGTGCGGGCAGGCGGCGGTCAGGGCGTCCAGCCGGGGGGTCGCCGCCGTGGAGGGGGCGTTGCCCGGCCCGTCAGGGGCGATGCCCCAGCCGTCCAGGATGAGCAGCAGGGTCGGTACGGGGCGGCTCATGCGGGCTCTCCCCGGCCGAGCAGGGCCGCCGCGCCGTCGCCCCAGAGCGCTTCCAGCTTGTAGAGCTCGCGCACGGATTCCTGAAAGATATTGATGACGATATCGTTGCAGTCCACCAGGATCCACTGGCCGGCCGTGTAGCCTTCCATGCGCAGGTATTCGAAGTTGTTTTCGCTGCACAGGGCGGAAATGCCGTCGGCAAGGCTCTGGGCATGACGGACCGACGTGGCCGAGGCCACCAGCAGAGCGTCGGTAAAGGCTCCCTTCCCCGCCAGATCGATGCTTTCCACCTGCTGGGCCTTGTGATCCTCCAGCCAGGCCTTCATGATGGCCAGTTTTTCCGGAGTGGGCATCAACGAATATTTTTTGGGCGTAGTCGTTTGCATGGACAAGCACATACCCCAAAGCGCGCGCGAGGGCAATCCCGCCGCGCATCCTGTTGCGGGCCGGGACGCCCCTCCCCCTTGACCGCTCTGCCCTTTTGGGGCATGGCAAAAGCAGTGCCATTTTTTTCAAGGAGAAGCGCCGTGCTGTTCAATATCCGCCAGGAAACCCTCCCCCGCGAGGAACTCGAAGCCCTGCAGCTGCGTCGCCTGCGGGATCTCTGCTCCCGCGTGTACGCCAATGTGCCTTTTTACCGCAAACGCTTTGAAGAGATCGGCATCACCCCTGCCGACATCAAGTCCCTTGCCGACGTGAAGCTGCTGCCCTTTACGGAAAAACAGGACCTGCGCAATTACTATCCTTTCGGGCTGTTTGCCGTGCCGCGCGACAATATCGTCCGCCTGCACGCTTCCAGCGGCACGACGGGCAAGGCCGTGGTGGTGGGCTATACCCAGCGCGATCTGGACACCTGGGCGGAAGTGGCGGCCCGCAGCCTTGCCGCGGCCGGCGTGAGCCACACGGATACCGTGCACGTGGCCTACGGCTACGGTCTGTTCACGGGCGGTCTTGGGGCGCACGGCGGGGCCGAGCATCTCGGCGCGACGGTGGTCCCGGCCTCCGGCGGTTCCACCCGCCGTCAGGCCTATCTGCTGCGCGACTTCGGCGCTACGGCGCTCTGCTGTACGCCGTCCTATGCCCTGCACCTCTGGGAGGCCGGACAGGAAGCGGGCATCGACTTCCGCGAGCTGCCGCTGAGGACCGGCGTCTTCGGCGCGGAACCCTGGACCGAGGAGATGCGGCAGGACATCGAGCAGAAAATGGGCATCAACGCCATGAACATCTACGGCCTGTCCGAAGTCATGGGGCCGGGCGTGGCCATGGAATGCCTCGACGCCAAGTGCGGCATGCACCTCTGGGAGGATCATTTCCTGCCGGAGATCATCGACCCCGTGACCGGCGAAGTGCTGCCCGCCGGGGAGACGGGCGAGCTCGTCCTGACCACCCTGACCAAGGAAGGCATCCCGCTCATCCGCTACCGTACGCGGGACATCACGAGCCTGGACTACACGCCCTGCCGTTGCGGGCGTACGCATGTGCGCCTCACCCGCATCAAGGGCCGCTCGGACGACATGCTCATCATCCGCGGGGTCAACGTCTTCCCGCAGCAGATCGAGAGCATTCTTATGGAAAGCGAGGGTCTTACCCCCAACTACCAGCTGGTGGTGGACCGCGTGCACAATCTGGATACGCTGGAAGTGCAGGTGGAAGTGGACGAAGCCCTCTTTGCCGACGAGATCCGCAAGCTGCAAAGCCTCGAAGGGCGCATCCAGAAGACCATCAAGGAATTCCTCGGCGTCAGCACCAAGGTGCGTCTCATGGAGCCGCATTCGCTGGACCGCTCCGAAGGCAAGGCCAAGCGCATCATCGACAAGCGTCTGGAAAAATAGGGTTTTTTCATTTTTTTCAGAAAAAAATGGAAAAAATGAAAGTCTTTTGTTGACAAAACGGCGGGGGGAGCGTAGTGTCTCTCTTCGTTGAGCGGGAGTAACTCAGTGGTAGAGTGCAACCTTGCCAAGGTTGAAGTCGCGGGTTCAAATCCCGTCTCCCGCTCCAAAGCTGAGGCGGCATAGCCAAGCGGTAAGGCAGAGGTCTGCAAAACCTCCATGCTCCAGTTCAAATCTGGATGCCGCCTCCACAAAAAATTTTATAGCCGGATAGATTCACTCTGCGGGAGTAACTCAGTGGTAGAGTGCAACCTTGCCAAGGTTGAAGTCGCGGGTTCAAATCCCGTCTCCCGCTCCAGATTTTCCATCCCCTTGCCGGCGGGAATAACTCAACGGTAGAGTGTCAGCTTCCCAAGCTGAAGGTTGCGGGTTCAAATCCCGTTTCCCGCTCCAAGTGCTTTTCCGGGAGTCCTGAGGGACTCTATGCCATAGCGGTCTGTGCCGCACCCCGCGCGGGAGTAACTCAGTGGTAGAGTGCAACCTTGCCAAGGTTGAAGTCGCGGGTTCAAATCCCGTCTCCCGCTCCAAATTTTGCCCTTGCAGACTGCTGCAAGGGCTTTTTTGCGTTTTGGCCGGACGCCTGCTTGCAAAAATGATTCGTCATGGGCAGACTTGCGCCGCCGGGGCATGACATTTTGCCTTTGGAAAAGGCAAAGTGCGAGGCGGGGCACAGCGCCGCCCGGCCCAAACCAGGCGGAAGACTGCGTTTTTTTTCGAAACGACAGGCCGTAGGGTTTGGAACGCGAAGCGTTTCAAACGGAAAATGCGCATGGCCGCGGCGCATCCGCCCCGCCCTCCGCCTGCCGGCGTGCGGCGGGCCCGTAACGGGCATGCGGCGCAGGCGCGGCAAACGATCCACAGGCCGGGAGGCTTGCCATGTATGATGTACGCTCTCCGCGAGCGGAGGAATTCATTGACCATGCGGAAGTCATGGCCACGGTGCAGTATGCGCGGGAGCACGCGCGGGACGCGGCCCTGCTGGATGAGATCCTTGCCAGGGCAGCCGAGCGCAAGGGCCTGGACCATCGGGAGGCGTCGGTGCTGCTGGCCTGCGAACTGCCGGAAAAGACGGAGGCCCTCTACCGGCTGGCGCAGCAGATCAAGCTGGATTTTTACGGCAACCGCATCGTGATGTTTGCCCCGCTCTACCTTTCCAACTACTGCGTCAACAGCTGCGTGTACTGTCCCTATCACGCCAAAAACAGACATATCGCCCGCAAGAAGCTCACGCAGGAGGAAGTGGCCCGCGAGGTCATCGCCCTGCAGGACATGGGACACAAGCGGCTGGCCCTGGAAGCGGGCGAGCACCCCACCATGAATCCCATCGAATACATCCTGGAATGTATCGAGACCATTTACGGCATCCGGCACCGTAACGGGGCCATACGGCGGGTCAACGTCAACATCGCCGCCACCACCGTGGAGGAATACGCCCTGCTCCGCAAGGCGGGCATCGGCACCTACATCCTCTTTCAGGAGACCTACCACCGGCAGAGCTACGAAAAGCTCCATCCCGTGGGGCCGAAGCATGATTACGCCTGGCACACCGAGGCTATGGACCGCGCCATGCAGGGCGGCATAGACGATGTGGGCCTGGGGGTTCTCTTCGGGCTGGAAGGCTACCGCTACGAATTCGCGGCCCTGCTCATGCACGCCGAGCATCTGGAGGCGGCCTGCGGGGTGGGCCCGCACACCATCAGCGTGCCGCGCATCAAGCGGGCGGACGACATCGACCCCGGCATGTTCGACAACGGCATCGACGACGCCACCTTTGCCCGCATCTGCGCCTGCATCCGGGTGGCCGTGCCCTACACGGGCATGATCGTGTCCACGCGTGAAAGCCAGGCCGTGCGGGAGATGGTGCTGCCGCTGGGCATATCGCAGATCAGCGGCGCATCGCGGACCAGCGTGGGCGGCTACGATACGCCGGAGGAGCCGGAGGACAATTCCGCGCAATTCGACGTGAGCGACCAGCGCAGCCTTGATGAGGTGGTGCGCTGGCTCATGGAGCAGGGGCACATCCCCAGCTTCTGCACGGCCTGTTACCGGGAGGGGCGCACGGGCGACCGCTTCATGGCCCTGTGCAAGAGCCGGCAGATCCTCAACTGCTGCCACCCCAATGCCTTGCTGACCCTGCGGGAATATCTGGAGGATTATGCCTCCCCTGCCACGCGGGAACTCGGCCTGGCCCGCATCGAGCAGGAGCTGGGGCGCATCCCCGGCGACAAGGTGCGGACGCGCGCGCGGGAGTATCTTGAACGCATCGCGCACGGGGAGCGGGATTTCCGTTTCTGAGAGCGGTTGTGCGGATGCGCGCCGGACGCCTCCTGTGCGGGCGTATGGTTTGAAGCCCAAGCGTTTCAAACTGAAAATGTGTGGCGGCGGCACAGAGCCGCCCGGCCCAAGCCAAGCGGAAAAACCGCGTTTTATCCGCGAAACGACAGGTCGTATGGTTTGAAACGCAAAGCGTTTCAAACTGAAAATGCGCTAGGGTCTAGTAAAACAAATTTTACATATCATTTCAATAGATAAGGTGATTCATTCATATAAACTCCGCTTGCCCTCAGGGGGGGCTGCCTCGTCCTCGGTATCCTCCCCTGGTAAAAGCGCGCTGGGGAAAGGATGGGGGGGAAGGGAAACCCGCTCCCGCGCTGGCAGCGACCCGACGGGCGGCCCGCAGGGCCGTGCCCGTTAGGCGACACAGGAGCCTTACGGGCATCGACAGCAGAGCGAGGGGTTTCCCTTCCCCCCAAACAGGCAGTAAATAGCCCTAATGAGAGGATCGGGCAAAAAAAAAGCGCGGAACGGCACTGTTTTTTTGCTGGACATAGTGTAACGAAAAGAAAAGGCCATGTCGGGCCATCGTTTTAGCAACAGGAGGTTGCCATGTCCGCATCCGATATGACACGCCGCCATTTCCTCAAGGCAGGGAGCCTGACCCTGGGCGCCTGCATGGCGGGCGGCATCATGCCCGCCGCGGCTGCGGCGGCTGAAGACAAGGCCACGGTCTTCTTCACGCGGGACCTCAGCGCCGCCGGGCTGTGCCGCATCTATGAGCGCGTCGCCTCCGCCCTGAGCGGCAAGGTCGCCGTCAAGCTGCATACCGGCGAGCCCAAAGGGCCCAATATCCTGCCGCGTGAATGGGTGAAGGCCCTGCTGCCGCATGTGCCGCAGCCCACCATCGTGGAGTGCAACGTGCTCTACCCCAGCCCCCGCCAGACGACGGAGGGCCACCGCGAGACCCTGCGGATCAATGGCTGGGACTTCTGCCCCGTAGACATCATGGATGCCGAAGGAGACGCCATGCTGCCGGTCAAGGGCGGCAAACATCTCAAGGAGCTTGCCGTGGGCAAGCATCTGCTGGACTATGATTCCCTGCTGGTGCTGACGCACTTCAAGGGGCACATCATGGGCGGCTTTGGCGGCTCGCTCAAGAATATCGCCATCGGCTGCGCTTCGGGCGAGACCGGCAAGGAGCAGCTGCACCGCGAAGGCGAGCAGCTCTGGGCCGGCGGCCCCCGCTTCATGGAGCGCATGGTGGAAGGCGGCAAGGCCATCGTGGATCACTTTGGCCCGCGCATGGCCTACATCAATGTGCTGCGCAATCTTTCGGTGGATTGCGACTGCGCCGGTACGGGCGCGGCGCCCGCCACGGCGCCGGATATCGGCATCCTGGCCTCGACGGATCTGCTGGCCGTGGATCAGGCTTCGGTGGACATGGTCTATGCCCTGCCGGAAGCCCAGCGCCGCGACCTTGTGGAACGTATCGAAAGCCGCAGCGGCCTGCGCCAGCTCGAATACATGCGGGAGATGGGCATGGGCCGCAGCGCCTATGAGATCGTGACCATCTGACGGCTTGCCGAAAGCTGCCTGTTCGCCATGCCGTGCGCGTGCCGTCTCCGCCCAACACCCGGCGGCGGCAGCGCACGGCATTGGTGCATCTAGGGCGCGGCGGGACGGCTTGTGCTGCACGCCCTTTCAGGCTAGAAGCAGGCATGAAGAACGTATCGCTCCTGTGTCTGCGCATCGTGGCCGTCCTTTCCTGTCTCGCGCTCTGCGCGTGCGCCACCACCTATACGGTGGCCATCGACTCCCTGAGCGAGGGCGAGGCCTCCGGCAGCTGTTTCCTTGCGCCTGATCCGGCGATGGGAGTCGCCGGGGACGATCTGCTCTTTCGCGAGGTCTCCGGCCTCGTGGCCCCGGCGCTGGCCGCACGGGGCATGCCTGTAGTCGCCTCGCGCGAGGAGGCCGCGCAGGAGATCCTCCTGCGCTATGGCATGGGCGAGCCGACGACCACCCTGCGGCAATGGACCTACCCCGACTATGAGACGGTCTTTTACCACGGCAGAGCCATCACCGTGCGCGTGGAGAGGACCGAATGGACGGAACATACCAGCTATCATGCGCGGCTTGTCCTGTCCGCCCGGCGTCTTGAGGACGGTCAGCCGGGGCGGCAGGTCTGGCGAACGGAGATGAAGGTCAGCGGCGCTGTCGATGATCTCCGCAAGCTGCTCAGTATGGGCATCCCGGCGTTGCAGCAGGTGCTTGGCCGCCAGACGTCCGGCAAATGCCGTTTTGAGGTATCGGAGGACAGTGACGGCGAGGTGTCGGTCAGCAGCATGGAGTGAGCGCAGCGGGCAGGCGCTGCTCCGCAAGGCCGTTTTTTGCTGCGGGTACAGGGGATCCGCACGACATGGGGCGCGCTTGCCGCCCGCCGGTCATGCGCCGCCGGGCGCAAAGGCGGGGCATGACCGCTGGATGCACAGAGAAGGACAGGCTATGCTTTCGCAGGCGTATAAAGACTACCACGGCAAAATAAATTTCGCCATCAAGAACAATTCCCATACCCAGACCTTCCTTTTCCTGCAGGAGCATTGTTCCCGCAAGGGGATACGCCGGCCGCGCGTGCTGGAGATCGGGTGCAGCGGCGGTTACTTCAGCGCCGCCCTGCGGGATAACGGCGTGTACGTCTACGGCGTCGAGCCTTTTTCCGATGAGGCGCTCCGCTGCGGTCGAGTGGATGACTTCTTTGCCGGTACCGTGGAGGATTTTTGCGCGACGGCCCCGGAAGAGCTGCGGCAGGCCTTTGATGCGGTCATCCTTGGCGATGTGCTCGAACATCTGGTCGATCCCGGGGCCATGCTCGTGTCCCTCAGCCGGTTTTTGAAGGATGACGGCGTCATCCTGGCGTCCGTGCCGAACATCACCCATATCGGCATCCGTTCCATGCTGGCTGACGGCATGTGGGATTACCAGAAATACGGCATCCTGGACGGGACGCATCTCCGCTTCTTTTCCTGGCATACGCTCAAGAAACTCTTTCTGGACGTCGGCTTCGGCATCGTCAAACGTTACAACGTCCTGCAACCGGAGCTCAGCGTCTACCCTTCCCTTGCCGCCTGGGGGGAAAGTTCGCTCCGGCAGGAGCTGGACCCGCGGGATCACACCTTCCAGCATGTCGTCATGGCCTCGCGGGAGGCCTGGCGGCAGACGACCTACCAGACGACGACGCCGCAGCACATCCTGCTCCTTTCGCCCAAGTCCGAGAGCGTGCTGACGCGTCTGCGGCTTGCCCGGCCGCTGGGGGAATTCCTGAGCGTCCACGGCGGCCTGCTCTCCGTCATCCCCGCGGCAGCCTGCAACCTGTCCCTGCTGGACTGGGCGGATGTCGTCATAGCGCATCGTGAGATCAACATCCTGGAATTCGAATTCCTGAAAGCGGCGCGGCAGCGTGAGATCCCCATCATCTACGATACGGACGATCTGCTGTTGGAGCTGCCCGAGTGGAGCCTGAACAGCATCCCGCCAGCCGAGCGCGCGCTGATGAAAAGCACGCTGGCCCTGGCGGACAGGGTGACCTGCACCACGCCCATGCTGAAGAAGGAGCTTGAGCGCTATGCCGATGGCGTCCAGGTCATCCCCAATGTGATCATCCCGACGCAGCCGCTGCCCGTCCCGGCGAAGCGCCATTACAGCAAAGAGTGCACCCTCGTGCTTGCCTCCAGCGACGCGCAGCTGCCGGAAGGCATCGTGCCGATACTCTATACCCTGCTGAAGATGTTCGATTTTTTGCAATGCGTCGTCATCGGGAACATCGTCCACAACTTTCAGATCCCCTCGGAGCGCCTGCGCTGCTACGAGACGTGCGGCGAAGAACAGTTCTCGCAGCTGCTTTCCGGCATAGATAACGGCATCGGCCTGCTCCCGCTGGACGACAGCCTTTTCTCGTCCTGCAAATCTCCCATCAAGTTCTGGCATTACACGTCCTGCGGCATCGTGTCCGTGGCCTCGAACCGCGATCCCTACGCGCACTATATCGACGATGACGTCAACGGCGTCCTGCTTGACGATACGCCGGATGCCTGGTGTACGGGACTCTCCCGCCTGATCAGGGATCACCGCAAGCGGCAAGCCCTGCTGGGCAATGCCCTGAAAAAATGGCAGACCACCGCCTCCGGCAAGGTCGCCGTCGAGGCCTGGCGGGCCTTGTTCGCTCCCCTGCCGCAACGTCCGGGAAAGGATTAAGGCCGTTTTGCGGGCCGTGCGGCGCTTAACCGGACCGGGCACGGCAGAAAATTTTTTTGCCTGCCTCGCAAAAAATGCTTGACCTTCGGCGGGAGAAAGCGTATCTCTCTTTCTTGTCAACGGGTCATTAGCTCAATTGGTAGAGCAGCTGACTCTTAATCAGTTGGTTCGGGGTTCGAGTCCCTGATGGCCCACCAGAGAAAGTAAGCCCTTGCGGATCTCCGTAAGGGCTTTTTTCGTATCTGCGCAAATGCCGTGCGTTGCCGCCCGGGGCGTGCATGCGCCGCCTTCCGCCTGGACGGCTCCCCACGACTGCGGGCCTGCCCTGCCTCCGCCTACACCCCCACGGACGTGGGGAAGACTGGCGATTGGGATGCTGTCGTCGTCGCGCACAGGAAACACCCCCACGGGCGTGGGGAAGACATAATAACAAAAAAGAGGCCAAACATGCAGACAGAAACACCCCCACGGGCGTGGGGAAGACTTCGGCAGCCCTCTACCGCTTCCGTCGGGGCGTGAGAGCAGCTTTTTCACGCTTTTTTTCCACATCCTCATCGGGAAGTGGCGCGTCATTGATGAGGCGCAGAAAGCCCCTCTGGGTCTCTATCTCGTTCCGCGCCATGAATTCAAGGAAGTCCCTGTCGTCTTCATGCGCCTTTTCCAGGGCGGCTATATACTCCTGCCGCAGCGCAGGCGGGATGACGACAGGGAGATGCCCGCGCTGTCCCAGCAGCACATCCATGCCCAGTCGGGCAATGCGTCCATTTCCGTCGGCAAAGGGGTGGATGCAAACAAGAGCCTTGTGGAAGCGTGCCGCCGCAATCAAAGGGTGCAATATCTCCCTTTCTTGTATAGTGCGGGCCAGCAGCGCGCACATTTGGCTTTCGATGTCTTCCGGCCGTGACACAGGATAGCGCGACCCTGTCATGAATACGGGGATCTGTCTGTAGGCTCCCGCAACGGCGTCGTTTTCGAGGCCCCCCTCCAGCATGCCATGCAGCCGCAGCAGGTCCTGTTTGGTAAGCCCAGGATCGCGCAGCAAGCTGAAGGCATGATCATAGGCCTTGCCAAGTCCCACAACGGCGAGGGCATCCTTTAACGGCTTTCCTCCTGCGGTCAGTCCGTCCTCAAGAAGGATCTTGGTCTCGACGAGGGTATACGAAGACCCTTCAAGGGCATTGGAAGAAAACACGCTGTCCACCCAGTAGTACTTCTGGATCTCCCGCAAAATGTCCTTGTCCTCAAAGGAGCGGTAACGATTGATGCGGATTTGGTTCTCGTCGATTTTTTGCAAGAGTTCGGCAAGCATTTTCGTCTCCGGGCCTTTGAGAGTTGACCGTTGGCCCGCTTTTTATGGTACGGGCCGCGAGGAGGCAAGTTTCTGCCCTGGGCAGCACGTCCGCTTCCGGTGTTATGCTCCCGTTTCATTTTTAGGTAGACTTCGGCAACCTTTTCCTGTTTGCGGCCAGCATACTGTTTTCAGTGATGCCATTCCGCGTCTTGGAGCCCCCTGTCCGGTTTTGCATTTTTTCCGGTGGTTGATGACGGAAACACCCCCACGGGCGTGGGGAAGACTGGCACAAAGCTCAAGGAGACCAAGTATCTTGGGAAACACCCCCACGGGCGTGGGGAAGACCTGCCGGGCCGGGGTCGCCTTGCTCTCCCTTGAGAAACACCCCCACGGGCGTGGGGAAGACTTCCAGATTCATTTTTTGGACTTCCTTGCTCTTGAAACACCCCCACGGGCGTGGGGAAGACTGCCTGTCATGGCCGCGCCCGCCGGGGAGGCGAGAAACACCCCCACGGGCGTGGGGAAGACCAGCGTGGAAGACGGAGCTTGCGCTGAAGGTGGGAAACACCCCCACGGGCGTGGGGAAGACCACAACGACTACGAAATGCAGAGCGATTCCACGGAAACACCCCCACGGGCGTGGGGAAGACACGCATGAGGATGTGGAAGCCAGGGGCAAGGAGGAAACACCCCCACGGGCGTGGGGAAGACTCTTGATCTGCTCGAGTAAGGGGGATGTGGAGAGAAACACCCCCACGGGCGTGGGGAAGACCAGCCGCGACCAGGGACGCCCACGGCTGCTTGAGAAACACCCCCACGGGCGTGGGGAAGACAATGCTAAGGGCAGGCCCCAAAATAAGGCCAAAGAAACACCCCCACGGGCGTGGGGAAGACCATGCAGCAAGCATGCGCTTGCTGCTTGCAGCAGAAACACCCCCACGGGCGTGGGGAAGACCGTCCATCTCACGGTCGCGGCCTTCCTCATGGGGAAACACCCCCACGGGCGTGGGGAAGACTTGCCTCCGCCGCTGATGTGGGCGTCAAGCTCAGAAACACCCCCACGGGCGTGGGGAAGACGTGAGCTTGACCTTTGCCCAGGGCTTGCTCATGGAAACACCCCCACGGGCGTGGGGAAGACTCCCCTGAGGGGGTCAACGCGCGCGCGCATGGAAACACCCCCACGGGCGTGGGGAAGACTGAAACGGCACGCGGCGTCCTGTTCAAGGTAAAGAAACACCCCCACGGGCGTGGGGAAGACCTATTGGGATGAAATTTCCAGCGTTCTGCACCGGAAACACCCCCACGGGCGTGGGGAAGACGCCGCAGCCCTGTAGTACAGCTCAGAAAAAAGGGAAACACCCCCACGGGCGTGGGGAAGACTAGGGTCAGGACTCATTAAAGGTAAAAAATGACAATGGCAGCAATATGGATTGCCGAAAGGAATGTATGGGCACAGCGATCATAGCGCATGGCTATGCGGCGCCAGTCTTTCAATCGAGCAAACATATT
>DWYJ01000083.1 GCA_019118745.1 Candidatus Desulfovibrio gallistercoris
CCTCGAAGAAAGCGCGTTGGGGGAAGGGGTGGGGGCCTGGGGGAGGGGGAACCCCCTTTCGCGCTAGTGAAGGGGGTTCCCCCTCCCCCGAAAACCATCCGGCACTACGTCACAGCACGTAGTGAGCGGCGCATCCGCGGAAGGAGGACGGATGCGCCGCTCGTTGCTGATGGCTGTATGAGGTGGAAAAGCTGACCAGGCGGGGCGGAGGTGAGGCCGCCCCGCTGCCGGGGATGTTAGAAGGTATAGGCAAGGATGAGCTGGGCTTTCCAGGCGTCCTGTTTGCTGAAGCCCTGCTGATTGTAGGTGCTGTGCTTCCAGGTATTGCGGTCGATCATGTTGACGATGTAGCCCAGTTCAAGGTTGGCTTCCAGGTTCTCGTAGATCTGGTAGCTGTTGACGAGGTTGAATTCCAGCAGGCCGTCGTTGGTGGTGAGGTAGGGGCCGTCCTGATTGTAGGCGCCGCTGTTCCAGGCGTAGGAGGAGTTCATGTACTTGACCATGGACGGGCTGTTGGTGCCGCCCCAGTAGGCCACGCGGAAGGTGTGCTTGAGGTCTTCCATGAAGCTCATGTCGGCGAGTTGCAGGCCGATGCCCCAGGTGCCGGCGTAGGTGAGGTTCATGTCGTAGCCGCCGGTGCTGAGCGTGCCCCAGGCCAGGTTGCCGTCGCCGATGAAGGAGGTGAAGTTGCCCGCGCCGGCGATGGAGGGCAGGCGTTCGGAGCCGTTCTTCACGTTGCCGTCGTCGCCGGAGGCGTACCAGCCGAAGATGCCGGGCGTGCCCCAGTCCATCTTGTATTCCACAAGGGCCTTGACGAGCCAGCCCTGACGCTGGGTGCTGCCGCGGCGCAGATCGACGCCGCGCTTGTACACGTCGTAACGGCCCATGGCTTCCACATAGCCGTAGTTGATGTCCAGCTCGATGTTCAGCGGATCCCAGAGGGTGAGGGCGATGGGCAGGCCGGCCCAGAACATGGTGCCGTATGCCTTGGAGGTCTCGCCGAGGGCAAGGCCGTCAAATTCGGGATAGTAGCCCGGCAGGGTGTAGCCCAGCACGCCGTCCGCCGTCTCCACGCCGCCTTCGTTGAAGCGCGCGTTCTTGCCCTGGAAGCCGAGCATGGCCCAGGGGGTCAGGCTCACGCCGTCAAAGTTCAGGGGCAGCATGAGGGCGAAGAGGTCCATGTTGTCCAGATAGTTGCTGTAGCCGTTGCCGTAGGCCTGGCCGTCGGCGTTGACGCCGGTGTAATTGTCGTTGAGCGGGCGCATCCAGAGGGCGGTGAGACCCACGTTCTCGTTGAACTGATAGGAGGCGACCACGGCTGCGGCGTCACCATCCATGATGGCCGAGCCGCCCGCCACGTTGGGCATGGCGATGGCCTGCAGGCCCATGCGCAGGCGCAGGTCGGTATTGGGGACGAGCCAGTCGAGATAGGCGTTCTTCACCTTGATGACGTTGGTGCCGTCCGCGCCGAGGGAAGCGCCTTCGCCGCTGCGGCCCCAGAACTGGTCGCCGATCTCGAAGAAGACCGTGCCGGACAGGGATTCGGAGGCCACCGCATCCAGTTGCAGGCGGAAGCGCTGGCCGGCATTGAAGATGTCGTCGCTGTCCGCGCGGCTCCGTTTCTGGCCCACGTCACGGGTGGATTCGAGCAGCGAGCCGTCCCCAGCGCCGAAGCCCACCAGCCACTCGCCGGAGGCTTTGAAGTCGATGGCCCTTGCGCCGGTGGCGGCGCCGAAGAGCATGCCGGCGGCCAGCGCCAGCGTCAAAATGCGTTTCATGACAGTTCTCCTTTTCCTGAACAGGGGTTGCGGGTTACTGTTGCAGGGCCTCACCGCTCGCCCCATGAGCGGCGACGGCCTCCCTTGCCGCATTGCGTGCCTTGGCGCGGGCCTTTTTATGACCGCATTTGCAGTCCGGGCAGGTGCCCCGGCAGACGTGTTTGGCATTTTCAGGCATGATGAGCACCTTGTTGCCGCCCACGGCCAGATCGAAACCCAGCCGCCCCTTGAAGGCGATGCGCTGCATGCCCACGGGGCTGTGCGGCAGGGCCGCCCGCAGGCTGCCGGCGGCCTCGTGATCCAGATGCGTCACCTGGCGCACGTCGATGAAAAATTTTTTGCAGGTATCCTTGCGGCTGGCCAGAAGTTGCATGATGCCTTCGGCCTGGGCCATGCCCAGGGTCTGGCCGACGTTGATGTGCAGATTGTGGGCACTTTCCCGGCAGGAGAAAGCGGCAGGCGTGGTATTGGTATTCATGGCTGACTCCTTGTGGTTGTTGCCGGCAGCGGAAAAACGGCTGCCGGGACGACATCGGGCCGGGTGAGCGGCGGGGAGTCGGTCGGTCTGCATGCTGGTCCTCCTGAAAGAACGCTTGCTGTTCCGGAGCAGGGGCGCAGGCCGCATGCCGCCGGAGAGGTTACGCGAATATTTCCCGCGGCGGAAGCGGCCGCGTGTAACGAGTTGTACGAGAGAAGCGGGATCTTGTCAATGAAAATGAAAATAAATTTCATTTTTTTAGAACATTCTGCCTTTGCAAAAAGGCAAAATGCGAGGCGGCAGCACAGCGCCGCAAACATACGAGCCTGCCGTGGCGTAGCGGCAGGCCCTGAAGCGACGGGGCGGCCATCCTTCACGGATGACCGCCCCGTTTGGTGTTCAGTTGCGGTATGGCGTCAGTACGGCATGCCCAGGCGAGTTGCGGTATGGACGGTGGCGCTGAAGAAGGCCACCCGGACGAGCAGCGCGCCGCAGAGCAGCACGATCCCCTGCGCGCGCGTGCCCTGCCGCCAGACGAGGGTGAGGACGAGGGCCGCGGCCGTCAGGACGAGCCCGGCCCAGAAGCCGGCCGACTGCCGCCAGAGGGCCGCCGTATCCTGCATGACGGCGCTGCCGGAAGCCCAGAGGCAGGGGACGATGAGCAGCACCACGAGCAGCAGGCACAGCACCAGCCGTTGCGGGCCGACGCCTGCCGCGCCGAAGCTCATCCCCAGCGCCAGCGCGGTCAGGACAAAGAGCAGCAGGGGAAAGCCGTTGCTGATGGCGGGCATGGAGACAGGCGCATAGGTGAAGCCCTGCACCACCAGCGCGGCCAGACCGGCAAGGGCGGCGAGCAGGGCGGGGAGCGCGCGTCCGGGCCGCAGGGCGGCAAACAGGAGCAGGAGCACGAAGAGCCCGAAGACGAGCCCCTCGCGGCTCAGCCAGGAGTGGCCGAGGCCGTTCAGCGCCGTTGCGGCCCGCAGGGGATCGCCGAGGTGGAAGAGGGAGGCCACCAGCCCGGCCAGGGTGGCCGCAAGGGCCGTGAGCCAGAACCTGCGCGGGAGGGCCGCGCCGCCGAAACAGGTTTTCCAGGCGCCCACAAGGGCAAGCCCGATGCCGAGCTGCGTCAGTACCGTAAAGAAAACAAGCGGGAATTCGTAATTCATGGGATCACCCTCTGAGCAGGCGGGGCATCCGGGGCAGGATGAACCGGGTGGACGGGTTGAGCCGGGGCATGGCCGGATAACCGGCCGGATATTGCACGGCATTGTCATCATGGAAGGTGTTCAGATCCACGAGGGTCAGCGCGCCGGTGGGGCAGGCCTGCACGCAGGCGGGCAGCAGGCCGGCGTCCAGCCGCTCGTGGCAGAGGCTGCATTTCTCTGCGTGCTTCTCGGCCTTGTTGAAGCGCGGCGCGCCGTAGGGGCAGGAGCGGATGCAGTTGGTGCAGCCGATGCAGGTTTCTTGATGGTGCACCACGATGCCGTCCGGCCGCTTGGTGTAGGAACCGGTGGGACAGGCGGCCAGACAGGCCGGATCGTCGCAATGGTTGCAGGCCAGCGAGAGGAAGGCCCTGTCCCGGTGGGGATAGATGCGCTCATCCAGCGGATAGACCTGCCGCCAGACCATATCGGGTTCAAGCTGGTTGAAGTTCTTGCAGGCCATGCCGCAGCCGCGGCAGCCGATGCATTTGTCCATATCCATCAGAAAGGCGTAGCGCTTGCTCATGCCCGGCCTCCGTCAGCGGGGGCGATGTCCACGAACTGGTCATGGATGGCCACGCCGGGCGCGCCCGTCTTCATGGCGCCCATGTCGGCCTCGCAATCGTCCACCACGTTTTGTACGTTGAAGTTGAGTTTGCGGAACCACGCCTCATACATGACCACGCAGTCCTCGGCCACGTTGCCGCTGAGGCGCGCGCGGACGCGGACCTCGCCGATGCGGTTGGACACGCGCACCATGTCGCCGTCGGCGATGCCCTTCTTGCGGGCGGCGTCGGGGTGGATGTAGACGAAGGGTTCCGGGTAGTAGGCCTCCATCCAGTCCAGATTGATGAACTGCGAATGCAGGCCGAACTGGATATGCGGGGTCATGAGGCGGAAGGGCGCGTCGGGGCGGCGTCCCTCCACGTATTCCGGCAGGGCGGCAAATCCGTTCTTGGCGCAGAGGGCGGAGGAGAACTCGTACTTGCCGGAAGGCGTCTTGAACTTCCGGTCATGCCACGAGGCCGAGGAGGCAAGACGGGCCTTGGCCGGGCCCTTGCGCAGGTCTTCCCAGCTCGATATGCCGAAAAGATCGTAAATGCCCTTGTTACACTCCTTGATCATCCATTCCTTGCCGTCCACCTCCTGCGGGAAGGTGCAGGAGCCGGGCTGCTTGGCGTTCATGGCGCGGGAGAGCAGGGCCGCGATCTCGATGTTGGACTTGGCCTCGTGCATGGGCTTGATGGCCTGCTCGTTGAGCGAGAGCCAGTAATGCCAGTAGGAGGCGTTGATGGTCCACTCCTCGAAAAGGGTGGTCACCGGCAGGACGATGTCCGAATGGCGCACGGTCTCGGTGAAGAACTGCTCCACGGAGACGACCATCTCCAGCTTGGCAAAGGCTTTTTCCAGCTTGTTGCGGTCGAAGTCCTGAGCAAAGGGGTTCTTGCAGGATATCCAGAGCATCCGCAGTTCGGGGTCCTTGGCGTCGAGGATCTCCTGCGCGGTCTTGTTGATGTTCAGCGTGCGGTCGCTGTAGGCCGCGGCCTCGCCGCCGGCGAAGTCGAATTCGCCCTTGGGGCCGGACGCGCCGCGCATGCCCACGGAACCGGCGGGCTGCTTCTGGATCATGGCGTGGTAGTTGAATCCCCACGTCTGGAGGTGTCCGTAGCGGGCCCCGCCGCCTTCCACGCCGATGTTGCCGCTCATGGCCACGAAGGCGTCGATGGCCCGGACCATGGAACCGCCGTTGGTGTGGCGCTGCATGCCGTAGCCGATCCAGACGGTGGCGGGTTTGGCGGCGGCAAAGTCTTCCGTGGCGGCGCGGATGGCGTCCGCCGGGATGCCGGAGGTCTTCGCCGCCCATTCCACGGTGACGTTCTTTCTCAGGTAGGCGGCAAAGTCCTCATAGCCGATGGCGGCATTGCGCACGAAGTCCATGTCCACCAGACCGGCATCCAGCAGATGGCGGGCCATGCCCAGCGCCAGGGCCCCGTCCGTGCCGGGGCGCACCTGCCAGAACTCGTCCGCCTTGGCCGCCGTCTGGGTAAAGATGGGGTCGATGACGAGGATCTTGGCCCCGCGTTCGCGCGCGGCATAGAGGTACTTCATGGAGTGCATGGAGCACCAGGCCGGATTGGCTCCCCAGACGATGATGTAGCGCGCCTTGACCATATCTTCCGGGTCATTGCACCACATGTCGCCGAGGTCGTAGTTCTGGGCGTCGATGCCGGCGGGCCAGCAGGGGGTGCCCACAAAGCGGGTGGTGTAGCCGAGGGAAGACATCATGCCTTCCACCCCGTAGTTGGTGATGCCGAAATTGCCGGAATACTTGGTCAGGCCCAGGCCGAGCAGGCTGCCGTCACGCTTCTTGATCTCCAGGATCTTGTCGGAGATGCGGTCCATGGCCTCGTCCCAGCTGATGCGCCGCCAGTTGCCGGAGCCTCTTCCGTCCTGCAGCATGGGGTATTTTATGCGGTCCGGGCTGTAGACGCGGCGGGGGTAGGTGTAGCCCTTCACGCACAGCCCGCCCTTGGTGAAGGTGGATTCCGGCGCGCCTTCCACGAACTGCACCACGCCGTCCTTGACATAGGTCTTGATGCTGCAGGTATCGTAGCAGTTGCGGGGACAGGCGTTGCGGAAGACCTGATAGGCCGCGGGATCGAAAGGCGCGGCCTCGGCCTGATGCGGCCGGAGCAGACTGCCGGTCCCTGTGCCCAGCATCCCGGCCGCGCCGGCGGCCAGCAAGCCCTTGAGGAAGCCGCGGCGGCCGGAAAGATGTTCATGCGTTTTCATAAAGACTCCTTTGCAAACTTGCGGCACGCCATGCGTCGAGCGCATCCAGCACGGCCAGCAGCTCAGGCGGCGGACCGGCCTGCCGCGCCCGCTGGAGAAAGACCGGCAGCCAGCGCCCCAGATGCTCCTCGCAAAGCCATTGCAGGGCTTCGCGGGCGGCGGGGCGGGCCGTGTCGTTGTCCAGCAGGAGGGTCAGGGCATGCCAGGCTTCCAGTTCGTAGGGCAAAAAGTCGTCAGGCTGCCCGCCGTGCGGCGCGGCGAGCCCCAGACTGTGCAGCAGGGCGCGCATGTCCAGCGTGCTCGGGCCCATGTGCAGGGGGTCGTCATCCAGATAGACGGACGCGTACGGGGGCGCGGGCAGTGCGTCCGGCCCCACGAAAAGCCGGTTGAAGGCGTATTCCAGCCCGGCCGCTGCGGCGTCGTTCAGCGGTGACGGGGGGAGACCGCCCGGCACATGGGCCGTGAGCGCGGCATGGGCGGTACGAAGTTCCTCACGCGTGCGGGCCGCGAAGAAATCACGCAGGAGCAGCGCCGTACGGCGCAGGGAAATCATCTGTTCGGACATGAGCCCTCCGGGGCCGGTAGACGGGGAACGTTGTGCATCCCCAGTGTGCCCCGGCGGCGCAGGCCGCGCCACTGAGATTGTTTGGTGAGGTATCGGGTAGATGCGTCTACCCGATCAGGGAAGGGAGGGCGTTGGGATTTGGTAACGCTATTCGCTGCCTGTTTGAGGGGAAGGGGAACCCCCCGCGTTGCTGTCGATGCTTGTAAGGCTCCTGCATCGCCTGGGGCCTGCGAGCACAAATTTTACAAATAATTTCTCTAAATAAGACGAATACGTCGTACACGCTCCGTTTGTCTTTGGGGCGGGGCTGTCTCATGCCCTTGAGTCTTCCCCGGTAAAAGCGCGCTGGGGAGGGGATGGGGGGGGAAGGGGAACCCCTTCCGCGCCGGCGGCGACCGAAAGGCGGCCCGCAGGGCCGTGCCCGTTAGGCGACGCAGGAGCCTTACGGGCATCGACAGCAGAGCGAGGGGTTCCCCTTCCCCCAAACAAAAGCAGATAGCCTAGGGTCAGGACTCATTAAAGGTAAAAAATGACAATGGCAGCAATATGGATTGCCGAAAGGAATGTATGGGCACAGCGATCATAGCGCATGGCTATGCGGCGCCAGTCTTTCAATCGAGCAAACATATT
>DWYJ01000084.1 GCA_019118745.1 Candidatus Desulfovibrio gallistercoris
GGGGAAGGGATGGGGGGCTTGGGGGGAAGGGGAACCCCTCCCGCGCCGGCGGAGGGGTTCCCCTTCCCCCCAATAAATCGTTTAGTGCGCGGACATGTCCGGGGAGAGGGTCTCTCCCCCGGCATCGGGAGCCTGCGATGTCGTGCGGGCCTTGCAGAGGATCTCCGGGCGGTATTCAAAATGCATGATGTCGTATTCATGCCATTTGCCGCCCCAGACAAAGCCTTCGGCCTCAAAGGCCGCCACGATGGCTCCGGGATAGGAGGCTTGCAGGGGATGTGGGAAAACGCGGCTCCATCGCCAGTACGGAGCCTTGCGCGGGCTGAGGTCGATGGCGATACCGAAGGAATGCGGGCTGAGGCGGCCGTTCTCTCCGGCGATGCCGCGCCAGTGGAAGCCCCCGGCGCTTTTGAGGTAGGCCTGCAAATGCGGCTGACCGGCGACGGTCGGAGCAAGGCGTGCCTCCACGCGCTGCAGGGCGGCCAAGGCCTGCGCTTCCATACGCACGGTCTGCCCGAAAAACGTCCCTGTCCTGAGGCGGGGCCGGATGGCCGCCGCCGAACCGCCATACAGCGTCCTGAGCAACGCATAGGATCGCCGGCGCCCCGGTGAGACGCCCGGCGGCGTGGCCGGGCGCTGAGGGTCCAGAGGATAGGGCTGGGCCATGCTGGCCCGTACGTCCACATCCCATTGTCCGGCGGCAAAGGGCTGCCCTCCGTCATAGAGCACGCGCCTGCCGTCGGCCAGTTCCAGCCAGAGACGGCCTGCCTCATCCGCCCGCAGGCCATGCAGCTGCGGATAGGCCTGGCGCAGGCACTGCCAGTCCTCCAGCAGCGCCCCCTGCGGGAAGACGGCATCCGCGTCCGTGGGTTCCGCGGGAAGGGAAGCCGCGGGCCGGGAAGCCTCCTCAGCCCTGAGGGGAACGGGGACTGCGGCCAGCAGCGGCAGCAAAAACAGGACGATATGGAGAAAGCGACACATTTCTCCAGCCTATCCGGCTGCGGCAACTTGTCAAGCGCCCGGCCATTGCCTACAACACGGCATGAGCACATGGAAATTTCATCTGCTGACCTTCGGCTGCAAGGTCAATCAATACGAAAGTCAGTCCCTGCGCGAAGCCTGGCAACGTCAGGGCGGCGAGGAATGCGACGACCCGGCCGCGGCGGACATCGTCTGTGTCAACAGCTGCGCCATCACCGCAAAAGGCGAACGTGACGCACGCGCGGCCCTGCTGCGCTTGCGGCGCACCGCTCCGCAGGCGAGGCTCATCCTGACCGGCTGCGCCGCCCAGCTGCCCGGCGTGCTTGAGCCGGTACGCCGTCGCGGCGAACAGCAACCGCAGCCCACGGCGGACTGCATCATCCCGCAGGCGCGCAAGGCGCAGCTGCTGCATGCTCTGCTCCCCTCCCTGACGGACGGCGGCCGGCAGGCCCCGCAAGCGGCGGCTAACGCGGCACAGACGTTCCCGCCCTTTGCCATCGACGGCTTCCGGCGCGCCCGCCCGGTGCTCAAGGTGCAGGACGGCTGCGAACACCGCTGCACGTACTGCATCGTCCCCCTCACACGCGGCCGTTGCCGCAGCCGCGAACCGCAGGCCGTGCTGGACGAGGCCCGCCGCCTGTTGCGGGGCGGGCATGCCGAGCTCATGATCTCCGGCATCAACCTGCGCCAGTATGGCCGCGACAGGCCCGACTACGGGGACTTCTGGTCCCTGCTCACCTGGCTGGACCGGGAACTTGCGCCGGAATTTGCCGGGAAGGCGCGCCTGCGGATCAGTTCGCTGGAACCGGGCCAGCTCGATGCCCGCGGCGTGGACAGCCTGCTTTCCTGCCGCCTTGTCTGCCCACATCTGCACATCTCCCTGCAACACGCCTCGCCGCAGGTGCTGCGGCGCATGGGCCGGGGGCATTACCGGGCCGAGTCCCTGCAGGAGGCCGTGCGGGCGCTCTCCGCGCAATGGCCCGTCATGGGGCTGGGGGCGGACATCATCCTCGGCTTTCCGGGCGAGACAGAGGCGGATGTGGACTGCCTGCTGGACTTCGTGGCGGCCACACCCTTTTCCTACGCGCATGTTTTCCCCTACTCCGCCCGTCCCGGTACGGCGGCGGCAGGCTTTGCCGGACACATCCCGCCGCAGGAGAAACAGGAACGTGCCCGCCGGGTACGCGAAGCCGTGGCCCGGCAGCAGGAGGCTTTTCGCCGGGCGCAACTTGCCCAGCCCGACATGCTGCTGGCGGCGGATGTGGCGGATGGCGAGGGAAGACAAGGGGGACAGGCCATTCGGGGCGTCAACGAGTTCTACGTGCCCTGCCGCCTGGTGACGCCTCCCGCAGGTCTGCCCCTGTCGGGACTTGTGCCTGTCCGCCCGACGGGTCTTGACGCCGCCGGTCTGCTGGTGGAACCGGTCGGGACGCCCTAGGACCTGTTAACACTAATTTTACAAATAATTTCAGCACACAAGCTACGAAGCTCGTACACACTCCGCTTGCCTTTGGGGCGGAGCGCCTCGTGGCCCTGACTCTTCCCCTGATAAAAGCGCGCTGGGGAAGGGATGGGGGGCTTGGGGGGAAGGGGAACACCGCCCGCGCTAGGCGCGGGGTTCCCCTTTCCCCCAAACAAACAAGCAGAGATGTAAAGAAACTCAGGCGACGGGCTTCCAGTCCTTGATGGAGATGTCCACCGAGGCTATGCCGTTGTAGGTATCGATGCGCGGGGTGTAGGCCAGGCGCACGCGGCTGCCCACGCAGGAGGGCGGGAACTCTTCTCCCAGTCGCCAGGCTTTGGCCGTCAGCGTGACCCCGGAAAGAGTATCCTGCACCTTGAGCAGGGCATGTTCACGGTTCATGCCCAGCGGGCGGCGTTCCTTGATGACCAGTTCCGGCGAGGCAAAGACGGGTTCCGCATTGCCGGGGCCGAAGGGCTGGAGCAGTTCCAGCTCCTTGAGGAAACAGAGGTCCCCGGCAGTGGCGAAATCCAGTTCGCGTTCCAGCAGGAGGCTGGGGATGAGCGGCTCCGGCCCGAGCACCTTTTCCGCCGCCTGTTCAAAGTCCCGGCGGAAGTCTTCCAGATGTTCCAGCTCCAGACGGACGCCCGCCGCCAGCTTATGCCCGCCGAAGCGCAGCAGATGGGCCGAGGCCTGGCCGAGGCCTTCATAAAGGTCGAACTCCCGGATGGAACGCCCGGAGCCCTTGACCGCCCCCTGATCCTCACAAAGGATGATGGTGGGCCGGTAGAATTCCTCCACGATCTTGGAGGCCACGATGCCCACGATGCCCGGATGCCAGTCCGCCCCGTAGAGGACAAGCCCGGCGCGGGGCCGCACGGCCAGCAGCTCCAGCGCCTGCTGCCGGGCCTCCTGCACCATGCGCTCTTCTTCCTGCTGGCGTTCGCTGTTGAGGGCGTCCAGCTCGCGCGCCAGCGCTGCGGCTTCCAGATGATCCCGGCTGCGCAGCAGGTCGAGCGCCACGCGTCCGTGCCCCATGCGCCCCGCGGCATTGATGCGCGGCGCCAGACGGAACACCACCTGCCCGGCGCTGAGACGGGCCGCGGCGTCAAACTTGCTGACGACCTTGAGTGCCGCCATGCCCGGCCGTGTGGTCATGGCCAGACGCTGCAACCCGCCGCGCACGAGGATGCGGTTCTGTCCGGTAAGGCGCATGACGTCGGCAAGGGTACCCAGCGCCACCAGATCCAGCACATCATCCATGCGGAAACGCTTGCCCGTCTGCGCGGCCAGGCGGGCATTGACCGCCGCCATGAGGAAGAAGGCCACGCCCACGCCCGCCAGATGCGGACAGGGGCAGGCGCTCTCCTCCATGAGGCGCGGATTGCAGATAGCATTGGCCGCGGGCAGTTCATCCGGCGGCAGATGGTGGTCGGAGATGATGACCGTCATGCCCAGTTCGCGGGCGCGGGCAATGGGCTCCACATCGGAAATGCCGCAGTCCACGGTCAGCAGCACGCCGCAGCCTGCGGCGGCAAGAGCTTCTATGCCCGCCGTATTGAGGCCGTAGCCCTCGCTGCGCCGGTCGGGGATGTGGCTGACGGCCTCCACGCCATGATGCTCCAGCACGTCCAGCACCAGAGCGGTGGACGTGATGCCGTCCACATCGTAATCCCCCCAGACGGCCAGCTTTTTGCCGGCCAGCAGGGCCTCGCTCAGGAGCGCGGCGGCGTCGGGCAGCTGCGGCCAGTCCTGTGGCGGCGTCAGCTGCTGCAGGCGCGAGGAAAGAAAGGCGTCGATGCTTTCACGACAGGTAAAGCCGCGCCGCCAGAGCACGTCCAGCAGCAGCGGCGAGATGGAGAGCGCCTCGGCCCAGTCCGGGCACGGGCTTTCCGGCGGCTGACGGAAAAGCCAGTTCTTCATGCCGTGGTGTCGATGAAGGGATCCGGCGATGCAGACGCCGCAGCAGCGGGTGCGGATGCCGGAGCGGCAGCCGGGGCCGGTCCCTCCTCTGCCGGCGAGAGGTCGTCCGGCATGTCTGCCGGAGCGGCGCCGCTTTCTCCGCCGGCGGCGGACGGCGCGGCAGGCGCTGCCGCAGGGGCCGGGGCGGCCGTCTTGGACGCGGCGATGGCCTGCTTGACGTCTTCCATCTTGCCGGACGGGATCAGATTCTTCTGGATGAGCCAGCTCATGAACTTCAGCGACTGCTCATGGCGCGGCGCAAGGCGCAGGGCTTCCAGCAGATAGTCCACGCAGCCGTCCATATCCTTGGATTCCAGCAGCACGCGCGCCATGTTCATGTTCAGGTTCTCGTCCTTGGGCGAGAGCTGCAGGGCGCGAGCATAGTATTCGCGGGATTCGGCAAGCATCTTGTTCTTGCGCAGGTTGATGCCGAACTCGTTGAAAAGATGTTTGTGCTGCGGTTCAAAGGCCGCATCCAGCTTGACGAGGCGCTCGAAGATGTCCTGCGCCTTGCTGGCGTCGCCGCGCTCAAGGTAGGTGAGGCCGATGCCGAAATTGGCCCGCACATTGTCTTCGTCCACCTTGAGGGCGCGGGAATACTCGTATTCCGCCGCAAAGGTCTCGCCGCTTTCCCGGTATCTGTCCCCCTGACGGACGGAATACTGGAGTTCCTGCATCTTGGGATACACGGAATTCATGTAGAATTCCGGCTCCGGCGAAAATTTGTTGATCAGGTCCTCCATGCTGATCTTGCGCTTGGGACCGCTGGGGACATAGTTGGTGTTGAGCGGCTGACACTCGATCTCGTTGCCGTGCTGCTCCACGAACCAGAACGTTTTCTGCACGGTCTTGCGGGTGGTGGTGCCTGTACCGACCTTGCGGATCTCCTGCGTGGAAAAGACGCCGCGTACTTCCGGCTGCTGCTGCGGACGCGGGGCGCCGGCCTGGGGAGCTGTGGGTTGAGACATGGAAACTCCGTCTAGCAGGTATGCATTTCGTCGAGGATGGCGTGGGCGGCCGCCAGCGGATCAGCCGCACGGGTAATGGGCCGGCCCACCACAAGATAGTCCGCACCAGCCGCCACGGCGGCGGCAGGCGTCATGATGCGGCATTGATCGTCCGCGCTGGCGGTCGCCGGACGAATACCCGGACACAGGCAGCGCAGCCGCGGATGCCGCGCCTTGACGGCGGCCGCCTCCTGCCCGGAACAGACGATGCCGTCCAGCTGCCAGCTGTCGGCCATACCGGCAAGCTCTCCGGCGAAATCCGCCGGTGCCTGCGTGATGCCCGGCATCTGCCCCGGCCCGAAGCTCGTCAGCACGGTAACGCCGAAGACCAGCGGCGGCCGCTCGCAGGCGGCGGCGGCGGCCACTGCCTCACGGCACATGCGCTCCCCGCCCTGGGTATGGATGGTCAGCAGTTCCGCCCCGCTCTGCGCCGCGGCTTTGACAGCCTGGGCCACCGTGTTCGGGATGTCGTAAAATTTCAAATCCAGAAAAACATGAAAGCCCATCTCCCGCAACTGCGTCAGCACTGCGGGCCCGGCAAGACAAAAGAGCTCCATGCCCACCTTGCACCACGGGGCCACGCCGCGCAGCTGCCGCGCCAGCGCAAGCGCGCTGTCGGCATCGGGAAAGTCCAGAGCTACCACCAGTTCGGCCATGCGTTCCTCTCTTGCCCGCGCACAGGGCCTGTTAACACTATTTATTGCCTGTTTGGGGGGAAGGGAAACCCCTCCGCCGGCGCGGGAGCGGGTTTCCCTTCCCCCCAAGCCCCCCATCCCTTCCCCAGCGCGCTTTTATCAGGGGAAAAGCAGGGACGAGGGGCGTATTGCCCGTCAGGGCAGGCGGAATATGTACATCCGACTTTCTGTGTCTATTGAAATAATTAGTAAAATTTGCGTTAACAGGCCTTAGTCCAGCCGCCCCTGTTCCAGCGCCCGCACGAGATCCGGCCGGCAGAGCGGGCGCAGGGTCGCGGCGATATAGGCGGCCCGCAGCCGGGCGTAGGCCTCGTCCACATCGTCATTGACGATCAGGTAATCATACCACGGCGCTTCACGCAGTTCCGTACAGGCATTGCGCAGGCGGCGGGCAATGGTCTCCTCGCTGTCCAGGCCGCGGCCGTGCAGGCGTTTTTCCAGTTCCGCCATGCTGGGCGGCAGGATGAAGAGGAATACCGCCTCCCCCAGGCTTTCCTTCATCTGGCGCGCGCCCTGCACGTCGATGTCGAAAAGCACGTCCTGTCCCTGCTCCAGCATCCGGCGCAAGGGTTCCAGCGGCGTGCCGTACAGATTGCCGTGCACCTCGGCCCATTCGGCGAAATACCCGGCCGCGCGCTGCTCCTCGAAGCGGTCGCGCGTCCAGAAATGGTAGTCCTTCCCATCACATTCACCGGCGCGCGGCGTGCGCGTCGTACAGGAGATGGAATAGCCGAAATGAGGGAATTCCTCCCGCAGACGGCTGATGAGCGTTGTCTTGCCTGCGCCGGAAGGCGCGCTGATGACCAGCGCGATACCGTGTCGCTTCATGATTCATTCCCTTCCTGCGCAAAACGCTGGCTGATGGTCTCCGGCTGGATGGACGAGAGGATGATGTGGTTGGAGTCCGTCACGATGATGGAGCGCGTACGGCGTCCCTGCGTGGCGTCCACCAGACGTCCCTCGGCGCGGGCATCCTCCCGCAGGCGGCGCATGGGCGATGACGCGGGACTGACGATGCTCACCACGCGCCCGGCCAGCACATAATTGCCGAAGCCAATGTTGATCAGTTTTTCCCTGGCCATGCCTTATTCCAGATTCTGCACCTGTTCCCGGCATTTTTCCAGCTCGTTCTTGAAATCCACCACCATGCGCGAAAGCTGCACGTCCGGCAGTTTGTTGCCGCAGGTATTGATCTCCCGGAAACACTCCTGAAGGGTGAAGTCCAGCCGCCGCCCCGCGTCCCTGCCGTCATCCAGCAGCTCGTGCAGGCGCTCCAGATGGGTCTGCAGACGGGTAAGCTCCTCGCTCACGTCCAGACGGTCGGCCAGCACGGTCACTTCCTGCAAAAAGCGCCCTTCCTCCAGCTCCAGCGCGTGGGCCGCCAGCGCCTCGCCGATGCGGTCGCGCATCTGGGCAGCCCGCTCTTCCTTGATCTGCGGCGCGCGCTCCATGATGCGTCCCGTCCATTCCTCCATGCGCAGGATGCGGGACTGCATATCCACGGCAAGGGCATGGCCCTCCTTGCTGCGGGCCTCGTTCCAGTCCTGCAGGGCCAGTTCCAGACCGTTCTCCAGCTGATCGACCAGCTCCTCGTCCGTATCCTCGCCGCTGTCGCCCCACAGCGGGGACAGGGCCAGCAGGGCATTGTAGTCAGGCCGGTATACGTCGCCCCGCCGCTGGGCAAGGGCCTGCAGGCTGTCCAGCATGGACGAGGCCGCCGCCATGTCGAAGTTCAGCGGCGGCAGACAGTCCGGGGCGAACTGCAGCTGCAGGCTGATGTCCACCCGTCCGCGGGAGGCATGCCGCCGGACGACCTTTTCCAGCCGGGGCTCCAGGCTGCGGGCGCAGGCAGGCAGACGCCATTTCAGGTCAAGGTGGCGGCTGTTGACGCTCTTGACCTCCCACTGCTGGGTGATGCCGCCGTTCTCCACGAGGCAGCGGCCAAAACCGGTCATGCTGAATACCATGTACGTGCTCCCAAAGAAAAAGGGCCTTCGCCGCCGGAAAGGACGGCGACCGGCGGCATTCGCCCGATGGCCCGCGTCAGCATAGGCCATGCCCGAAACGTTTGCAATCATGCGCCCCCGGCAGCCCGGCTCACGCGCCCGGGGCGTCCCTTTTGCGAAAGGGGCTCAAGCGTTCCCGCCCTGCGCCGAGGGGCAGCTCCCCGAACCGCAGGCGCCGCCGCAGCCCGCAAGGCCCTTGCCCATTTTGGAGGCCAGCGGATGCACCGGCCCGACCTTGAAGGGGAACGCGCCGGTCTTGAGCGGGCTGGGGGCGCTTACCTGACGTTCGGTCTGTTCGGCGCCGCAGTGCGGACAGGGCGGCACCTCGTCGCCAAACACCAGTTCTTCAAACGTGGCCTTGCACTGGGGACAGTAAAAATCAAACATGGGCATAGGTCGTGCCTCTCGGGAAAAATTTCTCTTTCCGGCCTTGCGGCCGCCATGTTGATGCTTATATAACCACGAGAAGGGGCAAGGCAAGTCGCAATCCGCCCCGTCCCTTGCTGCGGAGCGCTCCGGCGAGCCGCCCAGGACGGAAAAAAACCCCTTTGGATCTTTTTTCAGGAGCTTGAACAATGAGCAAAAAAATCCTTTTGCTGGCCGGCGATTTTGTGGAAGACTATGAAGTGATGGTACCCTTTCAGATGCTGCTCATGCTGGGCTATGAAGTGCACGCCGTCTGCCCCGGCAAGAAGGCCGGGGATGTGGTGAAGACCGCCATCCACGATTTTGAGGGCGACCAGACCTATTCCGAAAAGCGCGGCCACAACTTTGCCATCAACTACGATTTCGACAAGGTGAACGTGGCCGATTACGTGGGCCTCGTGGTGCCCGGCGGCCGCGCCCCCGAATATCTGCGCCTCAATGCCCGCGTGCTGGACATCGTGCGCGAATTCGACGCCGCCAAGAAACCCATCGCCGCCATCTGCCACGGCCCGCAGATCCTCGTGTCCGCCGGCGTGCTCAAGGGCAAGACCTGCACCTGCTATGCCGCCGTCAAGCCTGACGTGGTCGATGCGGGCGCCACCTGGACCGACAGCAACGAAACGGCCTCCAACGCCGTGGTGTCCGGCCATCTGGTCACGGCCCCGGCCTGGCCCGCGCATCCGGCCTGGATCGCCGCCTTCGTCAAGCTGCTGGGCGCGCAGATCAGCATCTAGAGCATTTTCCGTTTGAAACGCTTGGCGTTTCGCGGAAAAAACGCGTTTTTTCCGCTTGGTTTCGGCCGGGCGGCGCTGTGCTGCCGCCTCGCATTTTGCCTTTTCCAAAGGCAAAATGCTCCAACTGTCTGACGGACTGCCCGGACGCCCGCCGAATGCCGGCAGACAACGTCAAAACACGCCGGGCAGCGAGATGCAGAGGGGGGATCTTCCCCCCTCTGCGCCGTTATGGGCTCCCCGCAGGGACCGCTCCACCAGCTGCGTCCGTCGCGGAAAGCCCGTCTTTTTTACGGTCTCGTCTCAAGGCACGCAGCGCGTTTTGCCTTTGAAAAAGACAAACTGCGCTATTGCAGCATGTTCCCCAGGAAGGCATAGGCCAGCGAGAAGTAGACGAACACGCCCGCCAGGTCCATCACCGACGTGATCAGCGGCGAGGACAGCGTGGCCGGGTCCGTTCCCAGACGGCGGGCCATGAAGGGCAGCAGCGCCCCCACCACGCCACCCAGCGCGGTGCAGACCAGCATGCTCAGCCCCACCACCAGCAGGACATCCCCGCCGATCCCCTTGGAAAAGAAGGCCATGACCGCTTCCAGCAGGGCCACCACGATGCCGAGGGACGCCGCCACGGGCAGCTCCCGCCGCAGCACGCGCCACACGTCCCGCCAGCGCAGGGTGACATCTCCCAGCGCCATGGCCCGAATGACCAGCGTGGCCGACTGGCTGCCCGCGTTACCGCCCATGTCCACGATGGGCGCGATGAAGGCGGCCAGCACGATGGCGCGCGAGAGTATCTCCTCCTGCGCCGCCACGAAACTGCTCGTCACCACGCCGAACAGCGTCAGCAGAAGGAGCCAGAACACCCTGACGCGGAACATGGTGCGCAGGGGCGTGGCCAGGATGTCCAGATCCGTGCCGTCCTCGGAGGCCGTGCCGCCGAAGCGGGCCAGCTGACCGGCATCCAGCTCCTTTTCTATGTCCATGGCGTCATCCACGGTGATGATGCCGATCATCCTGTCGCCGCCGTTGATGACCGGCAGCGCCAGCAGGTCATAGCGCCGGATGCGTTCCGCCGCCTCCTCACGGGGACTGTCCGCCCGGACGGAGACAGGATGTCTGCGCATGATGTCGCCGATGGTCTGCCTGTCGTCGGCCAGCAGCAATTCCCGCAGAGATACCGTGCCGCACAGGCGGCCCTCCGCATCCAGCGCATACAATATATAAATAGTCTCCTTGTCCGGGGCCGTTGCCCGAACATGGGCCAGCGCCTCGGCCACGCGCATCTGCGGCGTCACGGCCACATAGTCCGACGTGGTCACCGAGCCCGTGGTGCCTTCGGCATAGGCGGCCAGCCGCAGGATGTCCTCCCGTTCGACCCGTGCAAGGGCAGGCATGAGCTTCTGACGGGCTTCCTCATCCAGATGATGGTAGAGGTCCGCCCGCTCGTCGGCGGCCATGCTCTCAAAAAGCCGGACCGCCATGTCCCGCGGCAGGAGCGGCAGGAGCGCATTCTGCCATTCAGGCGAAAAATAAACGAAGACTTCCGCGCGCTCCTGTTCTTCCATCTCGGCAAATATCTGCCCGACCTGCCCGGCCGTCAGGGTCTGCAGCGTATCGGCCAGATCGGAAGGATGGACGGAGCGCAGGACTTCCGTCAGATCAGTGGTGCGGGGGTGGGCAAGGCAGTCAACGAGCGTGGCGCTCAGCAGTTCACGATACATGACACGTCTCCTTTTTGTCGGGGATAGAGAAAAGCGCGGCGAAACGCCGCGTGCGGCCCGTCATGCGGGCGTCACGACAGACAAAAGGGAAACGCAACTTCGCCGGACAAGTACGGCGGCATGCGCCCATATGGCGCGATCAGGCGCAGCGGCCCGGTGGTGCGGATATCTCCAGCGGCAAAACATGATCTTGCTCCTTGTCTTTCAGGAAAAACAAACAAACATGCTTGAACGACTTTTCCGTGTGACTGTGACTGTCCATAGGGGACCCTCCTTGGGTATAGTGACAGGGACATGAGCCCCCTCGCCAAAAGCAAGCGGGGCATGTACGGAGAAATTTCTTATCCTAGAAAATCATTTGTAAAATTTGTGTGAGAGCACTTTGCCTTTGAAAAAGCAAAATGCGAGGCGGCGGCACAACGCCGCCCGGCCCAAAGTGAACGGAACACCGCGCTTTTTCCGCGAAACGCAAGCCCGCCTTGCCGGACAAAGCGCCGGAAAGAGAGCGGACGCAGCCGTGCCGGCAAGCGGCAGGGCCGGTCTTTGCCCGGCGGCGATACAGGAAAAGGCGGCTTTTCGGACGACGGGATATGACGTCCCGAGCCTAGGGCATTTTTCGTTTGAAACGCTTCGCGTTTTGCCTATTTCAAAGGCAAAAAGCGCTGGACGGGATGGGCGCACGAGGGCGGCTGCAAAGAGAAGGTACGCAGGAAAGCCCGCCTCGCGCCGGAAAGGACGCACGGCGACAGTGTGGGCAGGAAGCCGGTCAAAAAGGCGGAAAGACTCCGCAGGGAAGGAAAGAAGAAAACGCGCATATCTCCTCCGCAGGACAACACGCCTGCGGGAAGACCGGCAGGAGCGTCGTCAACGCTGGATCGGCTGGATAGGGTCAGGGGCAGGGCCCGTACTCTCGGACGGCATGACAACTCCTTTTGGCCGCGGCATGGCGGCGACGTCCCGCCTATGCCCTGTATCTTCCGCCCTGTCAAGCCGGAAATTCCTCCGTTTGCCGCATTGAGGCTATGCGGACGCGCTTGCCTTTCCGCCGCCGGGCAGGCAGAGTGATCGCAAGCCGTGCCCGGCGGATCGCCGTCCGGGCACAGTCCACCCGGCGTCATGCACGGGCATCCAGTACAGACAACCCTCTGCCCCATCCGACCATGCAAAGCCGCATCGCCTTTTTCGGGACCTGCCAGCTCGTCCACCTCGCCAACCTGCTTTCCCGCCTGCCCGGTTGGGCGGACATGTATACGACCGACCGCATCCTGCGCGTGGATACCCTGACGCAGGACCAGTACCGCCACTTCCTCGTCAACTGCGAGACGGCGGACATCCTCTGCGTGCAGCCCGTACAGGCGGAACATTTTTACGAGGCCCGCACGGAATGCGTGCTCGACTATGCACGCAGGCACGGCAAGCGGGTCATCATCGTCCCCTACGTCTATTTTTCCGGCTACGCGCCGCATATCGTCTACGCCCATACCAATATGGGGGAATATCACTGCGCCGCCAGCGTTTCCTGCCTGGTGGCGGGGCTGGACATCCCCAGCGCGCAGCGGACCGTGGCGGACTTCCTCCGCAGGCCGCAGGAATTCTTTTTGCGAAACGCCGCCGACTCCCTGGAGGAGATGCAGCGGCGCGAACGCAAGCTGGGGGAACTGCATGACGACCTTGTGCCCGTGTCCGCCTGGTTTGCGGGACATTTCCAGCAGACCCTGCTCATGCATACCCATAACCACCCTTCCCCCGCCCTGTTCCACTATCTGCTGCGGGAGCTGGCCGGACGTCTGGGCCTTGCGGCTGGATCCGCCCCCCTGCCCGACGGCTTCCTGCATGATGACGACCATTTTCCCATCCATCGGGGCGTGCAGGCCGCTTTGCATCTCGCGCCGGAGCTGCATTCCCCTCTGTTCCGGGACGGCAAGCGCACCTACACGCTGGAAGATACGGTGAGCCGCTGCCTGAGCCGACTGCCCGGCGACCGCGCCTCCCTTCTGATGATCCTCAGCCGCCGTCTGCATGACGTGGGGGCCGTTTTCCAGGCCCTGTTCGGCCGTCCGTTGCCGCTGCGCAGCCGCGCGGAAGTCCGCGCAGAGAAATGCAAACAAACAACTAATTGATTTTTCAGATTATTTTAGAAAAAACGAAAAAAAGTCAAAAAAAATTGCTTCCTGCCCCTTTTCAATCCGGCAAGCTGCCTTATTTACTATGCCGACGCGGGGAAGATTGGTTGAAGCGCCTGCCTCCCGCTCGAAAATCCCGCAGCGAGACGCTGCACCGAGATAAAAAATTCTTTTGGAGGAAATACCATGAACCTGAAACCTCTCCATGACCGTGTGCTGGTCAAGCGCGTTGAATCTGAAGAAAAGACCGCCGGCGGTCTTTTCATTCCCGATACCGCCAAGGAAAAGCCCTCCAAGGGTGAAGTGATCGCTGTGGGTCCCGGCAAGGTGGAAAACGGCAACCGCATCGAAATGTCCGTCAAGGCGGGCGACATCGTGCTGTTCAACAAGTACGCCGGCACCGAAGTGAAGCTGGACGGCGTGGAACACCTCGTGATGCGTGAAGACGACATCCTCGCCATCCTCAACTAATTTCCCCACATATCGCATTATCCCTTTAAGGAGAAAATATCATGGCTGCTAAAGAAGTTCTCTTCGACGTCAAAGCTCGCGAAAAACTGGCCCGTGGCGTGGACAAACTCGCCAACGCCGTGAAGGTGACCCTCGGCCCCAAGGGCCGTAACGTGGCCATCGAAAAGTCCTACGGCGCTCCCGTCATCACCAAGGACGGCGTGACCGTGGCCAAGGAAATCGAGCTGGACGACAAGTTCGAGAACATGGGCGCCCAGCTGGTGAAGGAAGTGGCCTCCAAGACTTCCGACGCCGCCGGCGACGGCACCACCACCGCCACCATCCTGGCCCAGGCCATCTATCATGAAGGCGTGAAGCTCGTGGCCGCCGGCCGCAACCCCATGGCCATCAAGCGTGGCGTGGACAAGGCTGTGGAAGCCCTCATCGCTGAACTGGCCAACCTGGCCAAGCCCACCCGCGACCAGAAGGAAATCGCCCAGATCGGCACCATTTCCGCCAACTCCGACGCCACCATCGGCAACATCATCGCCGAAGCCATGGCCAAGGTGGGCAAGGAAGGCGTGATCACCGTGGAAGAAGCCAAGGGCCTCGAAACCACCATGGACGTGGTGGAAGGCATGCGCTTCGACCGCGGCTACCTCTCCCCCTACTTCGTGACCAACGCCGAAAAGATGCAGTGCGAGCTGGACAACCCCTACATCCTCTGCTCTGAAAAGAAGATCTCCAGCATGAAGGACATGCTGCCCGTGCTGGAACAGGTGGCCAAGGTCAACCGTCCGCTGCTCATCCTGGCCGAAGACGTGGAAGGCGAAGCCCTCGCCACCCTCGTGGTGAACAAGCTGCGCGGCGCTCTGCAGGTGGTGGCCGTGAAGGCTCCCGGCTTTGGTGACCGCCGCAAGGCCATGCTGCAGGATATCGCCATCCTCACCGGCGGCCAGGTGGCTTCCGACGACACCGGCACCAAGCTGGAAAACATGGCCCTCACCGACCTCGGCACGGCCAAGCGCGTGGTGATCGACAAGGAAAACACCACCATCGTCGACGGCGCCGGCAAGAAGGAAGAAATCACCGCCCGCGTGAAGCAGATCCGCGCTCAGGTGGAAGAAGCCACTTCCGACTATGACCGCGAAAAGCTGCAGGAACGCCTTGCCAAGCTGGTGGGCGGCGTGGCCGTCGTCCATGTGGGCGCCGCCACCGAAGTGGAAATGAAGGAAAAGAAGGACCGCGTGGAAGACGCCCTGAACGCCACCCGCGCTGCCGTGGAAGAAGGCATCGTCCCCGGCGGCGGCACGGCCCTCATCCGCGTGTCCAAGGTGCTCGACTCCATCAAGCCCGCTGACGACGACGAGCTGGCCGGCGTGAACATCATCCGCCGCGCCATCGAAGCCCCGCTGCGCCAGATCGCCCACAACGCCGGTTTCGAAGGTTCCATCATCGTGGAAAAGGTGCGTCAGGGCAAGGACGGCTTCGGCTTCAACGCCGCCACCGGCGAATATGAAGACCTGCTCAAGGCCGGCGTCATCGACCCCAAGAAGGTGACCCGCACCGCCCTGCAGAACGCCGCTTCCGTGGCCTCCCTGCTGCTCACCACCGAGTGCGCCATCAGCGAAAAGCCCGAACCCAAGAAGGACGTCCCCGCCATGCCCGGCGGCATGGACGGCATGGGCGGCATGGGCGGCATGTACTAAGCCGGCCCTTCCTCCACTGCCTTATATGGCTCCCGCTCCGGCGGGAGCCTTTTTTTTCTGCCTGCCGTCCGCCCGGAAAAAACGCTCGCCCTCCTCTGCTCTGCTTGCCTGGCATTATCTTTGCTTTTTTTTGCTGGAGGTAACGAGCTACGGAGATCGGCACGATTTTCCCCGCAGAAAAAAATTTCGGAACTGTGATCCCAGCTCACAGCCCTGAAACGAGGTGAGCGCATGGCGGGCACAGCGGAGCAGGGATAGAACGTTTGCGTTTGGCGAGGGGGAAGCAAGCCCCCTCGCTGACGGCACCCCATGAAAGCACATCCGTCACCCAATCAGCCCGCACTGCGCACGCCTTGTATGCCGAAGGCGAGCACTCTCGCACAAGATGATATGTTCCAGTGCTTTTTTCTCCATGCCGCGCATGTGGCGGCGCTCTGCCTCCTGCTCTTCTTCCACCTGGTCGAGCTCCGGGCCTGGCTTACGCTCTGGCTCATTGCCGTCAGCCTTGCCGCCTCCCTGACGTATGCCCTGCTGGCTACCGCCGTGGGGCCGCACATCCCCCGCCGTCCGGCGCTGGCCCATCTGGTCATGGCGGGAACGCTGCTCATGACCTTTTCTCTTGCGGGAATACTTTTTGCGTGGCAGGATCAACTACATTACGGTCGCTTTTCCGCCGAACCGCTATGGCACACATTTCAGGCCGCAGGCAACGGGCTGGCGTATGGGGGGATCTTCGCCCTCCTGCTCCTCCCCCTGTCCTGTTGTGCCTACATGATGGCGCTGTCGGGCACGCGGCGTCTGGCGGGGCACCTCTCCTTTCTTTCAGCCAAACGAGCGGAGCGCCCTGTCGCGGCATCCAGCATGGGCGACACGCCCGCATCGACTCAGGAAAACAGCCCATGAAAAAACGCCTGCTTGCCTTTTTCATCTTCTTCGGCTGCTCCTTCGGCATTGCCAGCCTCATCTATCATCTGATGGCCCTGCTGACGTTCGGCGGGTTCATCTTCGGCGTCCTGCCGCGCATGTTCTGCTACCATTGGGAATATCCCAATCACTATATCGCGCTTGTCTGCCTGATCTACGCCCTGCTGGCTGCCGCCTTTGCCCCGCGCATCGCCCGGCGGCCGTCGCTGGCCATCTGGATCGTTTTGGCCACGCCCCTGCTTGCCTCGCCGCTGGGCGGCATGCTCTGGCACCTGCACGACATGCTGACGGGCTATTTTCCCAACAGCTGGCTGAAGAAACTGCTGCTGGACGGCGCACTCGAAGGTGCCGGGCTTGGCTGGCTGATCGTCCTGCTCTCCGTCCCCTTCAACCTGATATGCGCGATCCTGGGCATCCGCGGCACGCGACGGGTGGCGCTGTCGCTTTATCCGGCCTCCACAACGACGAGCCCGCTCACGCCGGACGATGAGCCGGCAGCCCCCTCTCCCGTTCAGGCATGAAAAAAATCCTCTGGTGCAGCGTACTCTTTGCCCTTCTCGCGGCAGGTCTGCTCCTGACCTGGGCCGATGGACAGACCATTTCCCCGCCCGGTGTCGCGTACTTCTACAATCCCATGTGGGCCTGCGGCGACGCCCCGCCCTTTCTCGTCGTGGACATTTCCGTAAACAGGGAACAGTACAAGGGAACGGCCATGCGTTGCTTCCGGCATGGCGTGGATATGGACGCGGACGGACAGCCCGGCGCGGGATTGGGCAGCTTTCTGGTCTGCGAAGGCCAAATAAAAAGATCCCTTTCGCTTTTTTTGCAAGAACGCTTTCTTATGGAAGGGACAGCTGCCACCGGCATCTTTTTTGACGCGACAGCCTGTACCGCCGCCCGGCCCACGGCTGAGCAAATGCTCTTCATCGACCGCATGCTGTACGACGATGAAAGCCTTGTCCCATAAAAAGCGGCACAACCGGGAGACCCGCACGCGAAGTGAGGGCCGGCATGTTGCCGCCGTTCGTCATCCTCCCCGATAAAGCGCGTTTGGGGAGGGATGGGGGGATCGGGGGGAAGGGGACCCCTTTGTGCGCGAGCCAAAGGGGTCCCCTTCCCCCCGGAGTTATCTGCCCCCTGCCCCAACCTCTACGCCTTATGCTCCATGCCGCAGGTAGCGCGTCATGAGGCGCAGCGAGGGACGGGAAAAGTCGTCCAGTTCCCCGGTCAGTTCCAGCCCCGGCACGATGGCGCGCACCACGGGGATATCCAGATCCCGACGGGTCAGATCCACATAGAGCGGCGTCCGGCCCTGGGCGGTCAACAGCTCTTCCAGCAAGCGCAGATTGGCCGCAGCGGAACCGAGGTCCCAGTCGGGGAGCTCCTCAAGGCAACGCTGCGGCAGCGCTGAAAGGGCCGGGCCGGTAGGCTCGCCATAGGGATAGGGCCAGGGGGTTTCCGTCAGGGCGGACAGAGCTGCCCTGCTGCCGCTGAGTCCGGCTCCGGTGGCGCGCACGATCTCTCCCCGGCGGCTCATGACAAAGCACTGATAGACCGGGATGCCGCATTCCGTGGTCATGTCCTGGAACTGCACCTGGATGCCGCGTGCGGCGTAATCGTCCAGCAGGGACTGCAGGAGCTCGTCCCGCGAATGCAGAGTAAAGCACTGATCGCGCCGGAAAGGGGTGGTCGCTTCTGCATCGCGTTCGATGATCTCCACCAGCGCGGCCACCTTCGCTTCTTCCAGCGTATTGCCGGAGGCCAGTCCGGTGGAGCCCGCCGCCAGAAAGAGCGAGGGCTCGGCCAGATCGCAGAACAGGAAGACCGCCTGCGCCGGGACAAGCACCTCCTTGCCGGACGGGTCATGGGCGGGGACCCAGTGCAGCGGCGTTTGCGGCCCGCAGCAGCCCGCAAAGGGTGCGTCCAACGGCAGACGGGCAGGCGGCAAGGCTGCTCGTCCGGCGGCGGCGAGTTCGTCATGGGAAGCCAGGATCACCGGCAGCGGCGTCTTGCGGTTCTCCACTTCGCCCGGCTGGTCCTGGCCTTCAGGGCCGCGGATATCCACATAGGCGCTGCAACGCTCCACGATCTCCATGCTGTAGGAGGCGCGCGCCTGCGCCAGCGACAGCCCGCGCCCGTAGGCCGTGGCCTCGCCGCGCAGGGTATGGCGCACGGCCTGCGGCCCTGTCCCGCTGCACGCGCGGATATCCAGATGCCAGGCCCGCAGGAGCGCAATGGGGCAAAGCGAGGCCTGGTGGCGCATTTCCGGCCCGGCCAGCACGCCCGCCTCCAGCAGGGCATCGGTGGCGCGTAAAAAGGTCTCCTGTGCCGGGCGACGCTCAAGGGGAGGCAGGTGAAGAGCGGCAATACGCGCGTGGGCGTCGGGCAGCGCCTGCGCCTGTTGCCGCATGGCTGCGGCCGAGGCGTCCAACGCCTCTTCCGAGAACAGCGGCGGCAGGTCCACGTCTTCCGGCCGTGGCAGAGCGTGATGCCCGCGGATGTTGCGCTGGAAGAGTTCGCTCCACTGCCGGGCGGCAACAGCGTCCGGGCAGGCGGCCGCACGCAGGTAGATCAGCGGCGTGGAGGGCGCCAGCCGTTCCGGTGCATCGGCCGGAAATACGTCCGCCGCCCCGGCCAGCTCCGGCAGCAGCAGCGCGCATTCGAGCACCAGCGAGGCTGTGGCGGGGCGACGGAAGGCATCAGCCTCCGCGTCGTAGCAGTCCCGCGCCAGCTGCTTCAGGCTTTCCAGGCCTTTTTTGGCCGCCTGCCGCAGGCAATGCTGGTGCAGGAAGTCATCCAGCGGTGCGGCTTCCAGCCGGGCAAGGGCGGCTTCCCAAGTCAGGGAGGCGGGAGGTTCGCAGGAAAAATAGCCGGTAGTGGCCTGCGTCTGACTGTGCGTATAGGTATAGTCCAGCATGTCGTCGGGACGATTCATGGTTTCTCGCTCTGCTGAAAGGATGACAAAGGGGACAGCAGTATAGTCGGCAGGCAACGGACGGGCAAGGCGAAAAGCGCACGGCCGGCCCGCCGGAGACCGCCCGCGCCCAAGGCCTGGGGTCGATGCCGCCTAACAGTATGGACAGGTTACTTTTGGGGAGAAGGGGACCCCCTCGCGCTGCTGTCGATGCCCGTAAGGCTCCTGCGTCGCCTAACGGGCACGGCCTAAGGCCGCCTTTCGGTCGCCGCCTGCGCGGGAGGGCCCAGCCTTTTCGCAGCGAAGCGAGAAAAGGCGTTCCCGTGATCCTTCCCCCCAAGCCCCCCATCCCTTCCCCAGCGCGCTTTTGCCAAAGGGAAGTCAGTGATGATTTGTCCAATGGAAATCTTGGGAGGCAAGCCCACAGGGCCTGGATACGCGCAATAAAAAAAAGGGCAAGCCCGCAGGCTTGCCCCTGGATATCCAATCCCGAAGGATATTAACGCTTCGAGTACTGGTAACGAGCGCGAGCGGCGCGCAGACCGTACTTTTTGCGTTCCTTCTTGCGAGCGTCACGGGTGAGGAAACCGGCCTTCTTCAGCAGAGGACGCAGGGCGGGATCCACCACCAGCAGGGCGCGGGAAATGCCGTGGCGCACGGCTTCCGCCTGACCGCTGACGCCGCCGCCGGCCACGTTGACGCGCACATCCAGCTTTTCAGCCAGCTTGGACAGCACGAGGGGCTGACGAATGATCATCTGCAGGGTCTTGCGGGGGAAGTAATCTTCAAAGGCACGACCGTTCACCGTGATGTTGCCGGAGCCAGCGTAGACGCGGGTGCGGGCAGTGGCGGTCTTGCGGCGGCCGGTGCCGTATTCGAATTTGTCGCTCATGACGTGCGCTCCTTAGTAAGGCAGGGTCAGCGGCTGCGGGTTCTGAGCCGTGTGCGGGTGTTCGGGACCCGCGTAAATCTTGAGCTTCTTCAGCATGGCGCGGCCCAGACGGTTCTTGGGCAGCATGCCACGCACAGCGGCCATGAGCACGCGCTCGGGCTTGGAAGCCAGCATATCGCCCAGGGAGGTGGTCTTCAGACCGCCCACCCAACCGGAGTGGCGATAGTAGTTCTTGTGGGCCATCTTGGTGCCGGTCACCTTGATCTTTTCGCAGTTGACCACGACGATAAAGTCGCCGTTGTCCATGTGACGGGCAAATTCGGGCTTATGCTTGCCGCGCAGGCGGTGGGCGATCTGGCTGGCCAGACGACCCAGCACCTGATCCTGGGCGTCAACCACAAACCATTCGTGGTTGATGTCTTTCGGGGTGGGGCTGAACGTCTTCATCGGGATGAACTCCTCATCTACTTATCTCAGTAGCCATCAAGCGGCGGAAAATCCGTCTGCGACGTGCCGCCTAACGGGTGACGACAGTATCGCTCACAAAGAAAGCGCTCTTTATCGTAAAGTGCGCAACTTGTCAAGCATTCACGACGGAATGCCAAATTTGTGCCGTATTCCAGACGGCTGCGGGTTGGTGTATATCAAAATGCTCCGGCTGTCATCCTTTTTTTGCCAAAAATTTGAACCAAGCAAAAAACCATCTGAAAACATTAGTTTTTTCTACTTCTATTTTATCGGGCCACTCTGCCGCCCCTCAGGAAAGGGGCACCTGCACCAAAGGGATGGGAATTCCTCCCCTCTCCGATTCGTGAGGACAAAGCGGCATGGTAGGAAAATCCCTCTCCTGCCGTTTTCCAACCACGTGCGGGAAAGAAGATTTGGGGGAAGGGGCCACGGCCTCATGCGAGAGCAGCTCCCCTTCCCCAAACGATCATGGGCCGTACAGCAGCGGGCCTAGTGCGCCGCGCCCCAGTCGTGACCGGTGCCCCAGTCCACCAGCAGCGGCACGGAAAGCTCCTTGCCTGCGGGGCAGACGTCCTGCATGAGGCGGGCCACCAGGGCCCCGGCTTCTTCGGCGGCGTCAGCGGGCACTTCCAGCAACAGTTCGTCGTGCACCTGCAGCAGCAGACGGGCATCCAGCTCCCGCAGGCGCTCATCACGGGCCACGGCCAGCATGGCCAGTTTGATGATGTCCGCCGCAGAGCCCTGGATCACGGTATTGATGGCCTGACGGCGGGCCAGGGCCGCGGCCTGGCCGCTGGCGGAATTGATGTCCGGCAGCAAACGGCGGCGACCGCCCAGAGTGGTCACGAAGCCGTGCTTGCGGGCCGAGGCCTCCACGCCTTCGTAAAACTCCTTCAGGCCTTGCAGGCGCTCGAAATAACGGGCGATGAAGTCCTTGGCCTGCGTGGTGCTGATCTTGAGCTCCTGGGCCAGCTTCTGGGCGCCCATGCCGTAGATGAGGCCGAAGTTGATGGTCTTGGCATTACGGCGCTGGTCCGGGCTCACCTGGTCGGGCGGCAGATCATAGACCAGGGCCGCCGTGCGGGCGTGGATGTCCTCGCCGTTGCGGAAGGCTTCCAGCAGGGCCGGATCCTGCGAGACATGGGCCAGCACGCGCAGCTCCACCTGCGAATAGTCGGCCGAGACCAGCAGACGGCCCGGCCCGGCGATGAAGCAGGAGCGCATGCGCTTGCCCAGCGGCCCGCGCACGGGGATGTTCTGCAGATTGGGATTGCTGGAGGAAAGCCGCCCCGTGGCCGTGGCCTTCTGGTTGAAGGTGGTATGGATGCGGCCCTGCGGGTCCACCAGGCGCGGCAGGGGATCGAGATAGGTGGAACGCATCTTCTCCAGCTTGCGGTACTGGAGGATGCTGTCCACCACGGGATGCTGCCCGGCCAGTTTTTCGAGCGTCTGCTGGCTGGTGGAAGCCTGGCCGCCCTTGGTCTTGCGCGGCGCGGGCAGGCCCAGCCCGTTGAACAGCACGTCGCCCAGCTGCTGGGCCGAGCGGATGTTGAACTGCGTGCCCGCCAGCTCGTAGACATGGGCCGTGAGCTGGTCCAGCTGCCCCTGCACGTCGTCGAGGAAGGCCCGGAAGGCCGCGGCGTCGATGGCCACCCCGCTCTGCTCCATGCCTGCCAGCACGGGCAGCAGGGGCATTTCCAGCCGCCGGAACAGCTCCAGCAGACCGTCCTTTTCCATGCGCTGCTCGAACAGCTGCGCCATGGCCAGTCCCAGGCGTGCGGGGCCGGAGGCCGTCTCGCCCCTGCTCTCCAGTTCATGGCGCAGCACGGCGCCCCAGCGGGCCGAAAGACGGGGCCAGCCGTAATCGTTCTCTTCGGGATTCAGCAGATAGGCGGCCACGCCCAGGTCGATGCAATCCGCCGCACGTCCGGCCAAAAACTGCCAGCAGGGAGCGGACGTCAGCAGTCCCTTGAGATCGGCCGTCACCAGGGTGCGGGCAGGGGCCAGCCAGCGGGCCAGTTCCGCCACGGGGCCTGTCCACTGCCATTCTCCCAACGAGCCGCCGTCAGCCCCTTCCACGGCAAGATAGGGGGCCTCCCGGTCACCGTGGGCCCAGATCAGGGCCACGCGGGCATCCCCGCAGTCCGGCAGGGCCGATACGTCATCCAGCGCGGGCGCGGACTCCTGCGGCATGGCATCCAGCAGGCTCATCTGGCTGGTGGCGCGACCGCTGCGGGCAGGCTGGGCCAGCGGCAGGGAAGCCTGTTCCGCGGCCGCCTTTTTCCCGGCTGCGGGCCGAGCGTCCTCCCGGATGCTGCCCGCATCCAGGAACTCCTCGGGCAGGTCGGCCTCGGCGGCCTGCAAACGGTCCAGAGCGGCCAGCTCGCGCCGCAGGGCGAAAAGCTCGAACTCTTCCGTGAGCAGGGCGCAGGTGGCGGCATCCAGCGGGCGCACGCGCAGGTCGTCCAGGGTGACGCCGGGGCAGGCCTCGCGGCTCAGGGTGGTGAGCTGCCGCCAGATGAACATGTTTTCCAGATGTTCCTGCAGCTTGGCCTGCAATTTGGGCGGCAGCAGGACGAAATGGTCGCGGATGTCCTCAAGGCTGGGACAAATGGAAAAAATCTGGCGCGCGGTCTTGGGACCGATGCCCGGCACGCCGGGGATGTTGTCGCTGGTATCACCGATAAGGGCCTGCACGTCGGGCCACTGGCCGGGCGTCACGCCGCTCTCCGCCGTGAAGTCGGCCTCGCTCACCAGCTTTTCTTCCTTGGAGGCCGGATCCCACATATAGACATTGGGGCCCAGGCACTGCTTCAGGTCCTTGTCGCCGCTGACGATGATGACGGGGTGTTCCCCCGCGAAGCGCGCCGCCAGCGAGGCGATGCAGTCGTCGGCCTCGCAGCCCTGCGAGACTTCCAGCCGCAGGCCCAGGGCCCGCACCATGCGGTGGATGGGATCCAGCTGGCGTACCAGATCTTCGGGCGTGGCATCGCGGTTGGCCTTGTAGAGGGGGAATATCTCGTGCCGGAAGTT
Source organism: Candidatus Desulfovibrio gallistercoris (assembly GCA_019118745.1). Taxonomy (GTDB): domain Bacteria; phylum Desulfobacterota; class Desulfovibrionia; order Desulfovibrionales; family Desulfovibrionaceae; genus Desulfovibrio; species Desulfovibrio gallistercoris. Next base: position 23,505 of record DWYJ01000084.1, read on the forward strand.
GGGGCCCTTGCCGTCCTGCACGAAGGCGAAATAGCGGGGGCGCTCTTCGCGCAGGATGCGCAGCAGCACACGGCTGACCACCACCAGGGAATTGGTGGGAAAGCCGTCGGAACGCTGCATGTTCCTGTTGGCAAAAAAGCCGCGATAGATGAAGGCCGAGCCATCCATGAGAAAGACGGGCTCTGCGGCAAGCCCGAGGCGTTGTTTCAGCGACATGGCAATCCGGGGTTGAGGGTAAGCAAAAAGGGGAAAAAGCCTGCGGGGGAGCGGCCTCCCTCCTTGCGTAGCTTCTGTCCCACGCGTATACTATAGAGATGGAAACAAGTCCGCAAGTAATCCTGGACAGGGCCGGAGAGCGCCTTCAGGTCACCGTCTCCGGCAGCTGGGCCATCAATACCCCCTGGCCGCCGCAGTGTGCCGATGCCCTGCAGCAGCTGCAGGGCCCCGGCATCCGGCAGCTGCACCTCGCGGCGGCCTCCCTCGACGCCTGGGACAGCAGCCTGCTGGTCTTCCTCGTCCAGTTGCACAAGGCCGCCAGCGCCGCACGGATCGAGATCAGCCAGGACCTGCCCGCAGGCCTGGCACGGCTGCTGCATCTGGCCTTCGCCATCCCGGCCCAGGCAGGGGCCGCCCGCAGCGACCACCGGCAGGGGCTTTTCGCCCGGGTGGGCGGAGCGGTCATGAGTCTGCCGCCCCGCTGTGCGGATTTTCTGGAATTCCTCGGCGACGTGACCCTTTCCATCTGGCGCCTCATCCTGGGACGCGCCGGCATGCGCATGCAGGACTTCGTGGAAGCCATGTACGAATGCGGCGTGCGCGCCCTGCCCATCATCTCCATCACCAGCCTGCTGTTCGGCCTGATCCTGGCCTTTGTGGGCGCGGTGCAGCTGACGCAGTTCGGCGCCCAGATCTATGTGGCCGGGCTGGTGGGCATCGGCATGCTGCGCGTCATGGGGGCGGTCATGGTGGGCGTGGTCATGTCCGGCCGCGTGGGGGCCGCCTATGCGGCCATGATCGGTACCATGCAGGTCAACGAGGAAGTGGACGCCCTGACCACCCTGGGCATCTCGCCCATCGATTTTCTGGTGCTGCCGCGCATGCTGGCCCTGATGTTCATGGTGCCCCTGCTCACGGTCTATGCCGACCTTATGGGCATTTTGGGCGGTTATGTGGTAGGCGTCTCCATGTTGGGGCTGAGTTCCGCCGAATATCTCAACGCCACCATGCAGATGGTCTCCTTCGTCCACGGGCTCATCGGTATCGCCTACGGCACGGTGTTCGGCGTCATCATCGCCCTGGCGGGCTGCTATCAGGGCATCCGCTGCGGCCGCAGCGCCCAGGCCGTGGGCTTGGCCACCACCACGGCCGTGGTCCAGTCCATCGTGGGCATCATCATCGCCACGGCCATCATCACCATCATCTGCAACGTACTGGGCATCTGACATGAGCACTCCCCGCCTGCGCGTCCGCGACCTGACCCTGGGCTACGGTTCCTTCGTGCTCATGCGTGACGTGAATTTCGATGTGGCCGCCGACGACATCTTCCTCATCATGGGCGGTTCCGGCTGCGGCAAAAGCTCGCTCCTGCGCACGCTCATGGGCCTCAAGGAGCCCCAGAGCGGCCAGGTGCTCTACGGCGATACGGACATCTGGGCCTGCACCGAAAAAGAGCGCCGCCGCATCCTGCGCCGCACGGGCGTCCTTTTCCAGGGCGGCGCCCTGTGGAGCTCCATGACCCTGGCCGAAAACGTGGGCCTGCCGCTGCAGCAGTACACCGACCTCGATGACGACGAGATCCGCGAGCAGGCATCCCTCAAGCTGGCCCTGGCCGGTCTTGCCGGTTTCGAGGACTACTACCCTTCGGAGATCAGCGGCGGCATGCGCAAGCGGGCCGGTCTGGCCCGGGCGCTGGCCCTGGACCCCGAGATCCTTTTTCTGGACGAACCGTCCGCCGGTCTGGACCCGGTGAGCGCCCGCATGCTGGACGACCTGATCCTGGAGCTGCGCGACGCCCTGGGCACGACCTTCGTCATCGTCTCCCACGAGCTGGCCAGCATCTTCGCCATCGCCAGCAACGGCATCTATCTTGACGTGCGGACCCGGCGCGTCACCGCCCGGGGCAACCCCTCCGAACTGGTGCGCGACCCGCACACCGAGCTGCAGGCCCTGCGCTTTTTGACGCGCGGCGAGGCCGACGGCCCCCAACAACAGGACTGAACCCACAGGATACGGTATGGCAAAACAATCATTCAAAACCGCTGTAGGGGCTTTCGTCATCGGCGGACTGGCGCTGCTGGTGGCGGGCATCATCCTGCTGGGCGGCGGACGCATGTTCAGTGACGACATCGAATACGTCCTGTACTTCGACGGCTCGGTGAGCGGCCTCAACATCGGGGCGCCCGTGGTCTTCCGCGGCGTACCCATGGGCCAGGTCACGCGCATCAGCCTGGAGGCCAACCCGCGCGACGCCAGCGTCACCATCCCGGTCTACATCCGGCTGGACGAGAACAGCATCGTCCGGGCCGGGGTCACCGGCGAGCTCACGGACAACTTCCGGCAGGAGATCCTGCGCCGCCTGATCCAGCGCGGCCTGCGCGCCCGCCTGCAGCTCCAGAGCCTCATCACCGGCCAGTACCGCGTGGAACTGGACTTTTTGCCCAACACGCCGGCCAATTTCCGGTCCCCCATGCCGGACAGGGAGATCCCCACCCTGCCCTCGCCCATCGACACCCTGCAGCGCACCGTGGCCAGCCTGCCGCTGGAAGAGATGGCGCGTACCACGGCGGGCATACTGGAAAAGCTCAACGCCGCCCTGTCCGGCGATGCGCTGGAGCGCGGTCTCAAGGCCTTTGCCACCACCTTCGAAGAGGCCCAGGCCCTACTGGCCGGCATGCAGGAATCCCAGAAGACCCTGGCCCAGGCCCTGGAAAAGCTGAATGCGGCGGCCACATCGGCCCAGCACGACCTGCCCCAGGCCCTGCAAAGCACCCGTGACGCCATGAACAACGTCTCCTCCGTTTCCCTGGCCACCAAGGCCGTGGTGGAGCGCAATGCCCCCCTCACCCAGGAGCTGCGCCGCCTGATCCAGGAAAGCGCGGCTGCCGTACGTTCCCTGCGGGCGTTCATGGACGTGCTGGAACGCAACCCTGAAGCCCTGCTCCGCGGCAAACAAGGAAGTCGCCGATGAACCCTATCCTCCGCCATACGACCATTTTCCTGGCCCTGCTGACGCTCCTGCTGACCGCCTGCGGCCGCAGCGCGCCCACGCATTTTTATCTGCTGGACAGCGGCCAGCCCCCCCTGACCGCCGACAGCCTGCCCGCTGCCAGCCTGAGCATCGCACCGGTGAGCGTGCCTGACTATCTGGACCGCAACGGCCTGGTGCGCCGCAGCGACGGCCAGACCCGTCTGGAGGTCTCGGAACTGGATATCTGGGCCGAACCGCTTGGACAGGGCGCCCGGCGCGTGCTGGGCGAAGTGCTGGCCGCCCGGCTGCTGCCCCGGGGCATCGATGTGATCGCGGCCGGAGACCGGCAGGGAGACATGGAACTGGCCGTGGCTCTGGAACGTCTGGACGGCGACACGCCGGGCACGGCCCGCTTGCAGGCCCGCTGGCAGCTTTCCCGTGGCGGGGAGGCACTGGATCGCGGCATCTACGCGGCCAGCGAGGACGCCGGCATGAGCAGCGCCAGCCTGGTGGCGGCCCAGAGCCGCCTGTTGCAGGGGCTGGGCGAACACCTGGCCGAACGCCTGCTGCCCCGGCTCAAGGGGGGACGCTAGAGACAACGCATTTTGCGTTACCTGACCGGCATTGCCCCCAGCAGCAGGCCCGGCGGGTGCCGTACCATCCGGCATGGCCGGACGGCAGGCCGGAACATACGGAAGGCAACTGTCGATCACGACATCACAAGACGAAAAAAGGGAGGCTCAAGGCCTCCCTTTCCTTTTGGTCCAATGTGGCCTTGCTGCCAGTGACTGCCCCGCACGGACCGCGCCATCCCGCTTGCCGCCGTTTTATCCTTCAAATGAAAAATATCAGTTTCGTACAGTCAGAGCGGTTACCGGGCCATGCCTGCATTCCGGTCCGGCATGCGCTTGCCGACAGCCTGTCATGCCCGACGTGGCAGTCCAGCCATCAGAACGTGTAGCCGATGGTGGCGGAATAGATATTGGCCACCGTGTTCCGGCTGTTCCCGCTGCTGACATTCCCCACGGACGAACGGATACCGGCGGCATCGGTCTCCGAATAGTCCAGGCTGTGCACCCAAAGATGGGCATAGGCCAGATCGAGCGTCCAGTTGCCCCACTGGAAGCCCGCGCCCACGCTGACGCCCGTGCGGCCGTGACTGGGGACCATGAAATCCGCGTGCGACTCGTTGGTGACCGGCGTCTCGTACCAGAAGCCCGCGCGCAGGGCCAGCCAGTCCAGGGGCTCGTATTCCACGCTGGCGTTGAAGTTCCAGCCGTCACGCCACTTCTTATGGTTGATGGACTGGAAGTCGGAATCGAAATAGATGTTCATGGAATCGTAGGTGGACCAGCGGGTGAAGACGGTGCCCACCTCGAAGCTCAGATTTTCCAGCGGGCGGTAGGCCAGGCCCACGGCGAAGGAATCGGGCAGATGCACCGTGCTGTGCACGTCGGTATCGATGGTGTGCGGCACCTGTCCCTGGTCGGCCAGCATGTTGCTGTGATGCCGGGAGAAATCCGCCGTGCCGGCGATATTGAGCGTGACCGGACTTTTATAGGAAAAGCCCAAAGACAGCTCGTCGGTCATGCGGAAGTGCGCGCCCAGCTGGGCCCCCACGCCCCAGCCCGTACCGTTGAGCGTCATCTTGCTGTCCTCCCCTTTGCTGGGGAAATAGCCGATATACTGCATGCTGGGGATCTGCTGTCCCATGGCAAAGCTGGCATGCATGATCTCCACGCCCGCCGAAAGGGAGAGGACATCGTTGACCTTCAGGGCCACGGTGGGCACGAGGGAAAAGGTCTGGAAATTGATGTTGGTCAGGTTGTAGCGCCCCGTCCAGTTGTCGGCGAATTCATTGCCGAGGCCGAAACGCGAGAACAGGCCCAGGCCCAGCCAGAAGCGGTCGTTCAGCTGATGGGTGATGTACGCGTGCGGTGCAGCCCAGATGTGCGGTTTTGTGGTCGTGGAGGTATGGCTGCCGTCGGCGAGGTCCAGATCGATGGTGCCCATGGGCGCGATGGCGGCAAAACCGCCCATGACGTGTGTGCCCGGCAGCTGGGTGATGCCCGCCGCATTGTAGGCGATGGCCGAGGGGTCATCCGCACGCCCCACCATGCCGCCTGCCAGCGACAGGCCCCGCGAGCTCCATTCCGTCAGGGCGAAGCCTTCGGCCCCTGCCGTCGTCACCTGGCATGCCCACAGAAGACAGACCGCGAGCACGACATACAATTTTTTCATATCCATCCCCCACAAAAACAGTCGGAACACGATAAAAGCACCGCACGCAGCATTCACCGCCGTACAGCCACCTACCATTACGCTAGGTGGCAATACTTCTGAAAGTCAAGCTGTTTTGCCGGACTGCCCGGCGCTGGCGCAGGGAACGGCAGCAAAGCCTGGCCCTCCCCTGTCCGGGATGCCGGGCAGACCACTGCGACAACGACCGGCCGCGAGCCTCCGGCAGCAAGGCTGCCGATATGCCTGGGGGCCCCCCGTTGGAGCAGACAGGGAAGGGAAAAGGCCCCCGGCATACCGGCAGGGCGTCCTCTCCGCCTTTGCCGGCAATAAAAAAGGGCCCTCCCCCAACGGGGAAGGCCCTTCCGGTTGTCTTGCGGGTAACGGCGCTTAGCCCTGCTTGATCATGACCTTGGCCGGACGCAGCAGACGTTCGCCCAGCTTGTAGCCGCTCTGCAGCACGCGGGCCACGGCCCCGGCTTCCACATCGGCCTCGGCATCGAAGCCCACGGCTTCGTGCAGTTCGGGCGTGAAGGCCTCACCGGCCGTGCCCACGGGGGTCAGGCCGTGGCGCGCCACGGCTTCCAGCAACAGCTTGCGGGTCATGGCCACGCCCTGGAGCATGTCCTTGCAGGCCTCGTCCTTGCTGCCGTATTGCAGGGCCAGGTCGAGGTTGTCCAGCGTGGGCAGCAGGTCGCTCATGACCTTTTCCGCCGCATAGCGGATCTGATCCTCGTGCTCGCGCTTCAGACGCTTTTTGAAATTATCCATCTCCGCGGCCGCGCGCAGGCGTGCGTCATCGGCATCGCGCTTTTCGGTGCAGTTGGGGCACACATGTTCGTGGCACAGGCTTTCCAGGTTTTCCGGCAGGGTCTGCACGGCGTCCCCGGCATCCCCGGCCTCGGCACCGGCACAGGCCTCTTCCTGCGCTTCCGTGTTCTGCGTGTCCTTCATATGCATATCATCGTTCTCGTTGTGACGATCCATGGTTCCTCCCAGAAATGCACCGGCGTTGTGCCGGCTAGTATTGAGTAAATACGCACCGGCGTACTGTCAAGGGGATGACAGCCCGGCAAAGGGCCCCTGCACGGAAGTCTCGACATTGGTGCACGCCTTCGCTATATTCGTCCGACGCGCAATTCCGCGCGTCCACGCGCCCTCCGGTGGCGTTTTTTTCTTGAGGTATATTCCATGATTTGCCGAATTTTGCACCTGCAGTCCGAGCAGGAATGGGTCAAGGCCTCGCAGTGGCTCGACGGCCGCTTCAATCCCGGCGACAGCGTTGAGGGCAGCGTGCGCGAGATCCTCGCCAATGTACGTGAAAAGGGCGATGAGGCCCTGATCGACTATACCCGCCGTTTCGACTGTCCCGAATTTGCCGCGCCCCTGCGCGTCAGCGAACAGGACATCGCCTGGGCCGCGGCGTCCATCTCTCCCGAACATCGCGAGCAGATCAGCGAAGCCGCCCACAACATCCGTACGTTCCACAAGGAACAGCTGGAAAAATCCTGGTTCCAGACCCGTCCTGACGGCAGCATCCTGGGCCAGCGCGTGCTGCCCGTGGACCGTGTGGGCCTGTATGTGCCCGGTGGCCAGGGCGGCAATACCCCGCTGCTCTCCAGCATGCTCATGAATGCCATCCCCGCCCTGGTGGCCGGCGTGCCCCGCGTGGCCGTGTGCACCCCGCCCCGCAAGGACGGCACCATCAACCCACACATCCTGGCGGCGGCCCACCTGCTGGACATCGACGAGATCTACCGCGTGGGCGGTGCATGGTCCATCGGCGCCATGGCCTACGGTACCCAGAGCATCGATCCCGTGGATGTCATCGCCGGTCCCGGCAACATCTATGTGGCCACGGCCAAACGTCTGGTGCAGGGCACGGTGGGCATCGACATGGTGGCCGGCCCCAGCGAAGTGCTGGTGGTGGCCGACAGCTCCGCCCGCCCGCACTGGCTGGCCGCGGACATGCTCTCCCAGGCCGAACACGACATGCTGGCTTCCGCCATCCTGCTCACCGATGACATCACCCTGGCCGAACAGGTACAGCAGGAACTGGAAAAGCAGTGCAGCCAGCTGCCCAAGGCCCAGATCGCCAGCAAGTCCCTCATGGACTGGGGCGCCATCGTGGTGGTGCCCAACATCATGACCGCCGTGGCCATCGCCAACCGCGTGGCCCCCGAGCATCTGGAACTGTGCGTGCGCGATCCCTGGGCCCTGCTGCCCCACATCCGCCATGCCGGGGCCATCTTCATGGGCCAGCACAGCCCCGAACCCGTGGGGGACTACTTCGCGGGCCCCAACCATGTGCTGCCCACCCTGCGGACCGCGCGCTTCTCTTCCGCGCTCTCCGTCCAGAACTTCTGCAAAAAAACCAGCATCGTGGCCACTTCTCCGGCCTTCCTGCTGGAAAACGCGCCTGCCATTGCTTCTCTGGCCCGTCTGGAAGGGCTGGAGGCCCACGCCCGTTCCGTGGAGATCCGCAGCAAGCGCTAGTGCCTTAAACAAAACTGGATCAAGACTATGCGCATCACCACCAAGACTGAAATCAGCGCTTACCCGCTGCTGTCCCGCGGCAAGGTCCGCGACATCTATGACATCGACGACAAGACCCTGCTCATCGTCACTACCGACCGCATGTCCGCCTTCGATGTCATCATGGACAAGCCCATCCCCTACAAGGGCGTGATCCTGAACCAGATTACCCTGTTCTGGATGGACAAGTTCAAGGACATCATCCCCAATCATCTGGTGGAAAGCGACGTGGACCGGTTCCCCGCCGCCCTTGCCCCCTGGAAGGACGAGCTTGAAGGGCGCGCCGTGCTGGTCCGCAAGGCAAAGCCCCTGCCTGTGGAATGTATCGTACGCGGCTACATCTCCGGCTCGGGCTGGAAAGACTATCAGAAGACCGGCACGCTCTGCGGCTATCAGCTGCCTGCCGGCATGCGGGAATCCGACAAGCTGGAGACGGCCCTTTTCACGCCTTCCACCAAGGCCGAGCTGGGCCAGCACGACCAGAACATCAGCGCCGACGAGGCCGCCCGCCTGCTGGGCGAAGATGTGGCCCGCAAGGTCCAGGAGACCACCCTGGCCATCTATGAAGCCGGACGTACCTACGCTGCCAGCCGCGGCATCATCGTGGCCGACACCAAGTTCGAATTCGGTTTCGTGGACGGGGAACTGCGCCTCATCGACGAAGTGCTGACCCCCGACTCTTCCCGCTTCTGGCCCGCGGACCAGTACGAACCCGGCCGCAGCCAGCCCAGTTTCGACAAACAGTACCTGCGCGACTGGCTCACCTCCCAGCCCTGGGACATGCAGCCGCCCGCGCCTGCCCTGCCTGCCGAGGTCGTGGACGCCACGGCCCGGCGCTACCGTGAGGCCTACCACATCCTGACGGGCAAAGAATTCACCATCTAACCTGTTGTCACCGTCGCCAAGGCGACTTTTCTGGAGGATACTACATGCTGCTTCAAGGAAAAAAAGCCCTGATCCTGGGCCTGGCCAACAACAAGAGCATCGCTTACGGCATCGCCAATGCCTTCAAGGAACAGGGCGCCCGCCTTGCCTTCAACTATGTGGGCGACGCCATCAAAAAACGTGTTGAGCCCCTGAGCGAAGAACTGGGAGGCGAGTTCACCTTCCAGTGTGACGTGACCGACGACGCCCAGATCCAGGCCGCTGCCGACCTGGTCAAGGAAAAGTGGGGCGAGGTGGACATCCTGGTCCACTCCGTGGCCTTTGCCAACCGTGAAGACCTAAGCGGCCGTTTCCTGGATACGTCGCGCGCCGGTTTCCATCTGGCCCTGGACATCTCCGCCTACTCCCTCACCGGCGTCTGCCGCGCTTTCGAGCCCCTGCTGCATGACGGTTCTTCGGTGCTGACCATGACCTACCACGGTTCCACCAAGGTCATCCCCGGCTACAACATCATGGGCGTGGCCAAGGCCGCCCTGGAAGCCTCCGTGCGCTACCTGTCCTACGACCTGGGCGAAAAGGGCGTGCGCGTCAATGCCCTGAGCGCCGGCCCCATCAAGACCCTGGCCGCTTCCGCCGTCTCCGGCCTGAAGAACATCTTCACCCGCGTGGAAGAGCATGCTCCCCTGCGCCGCAACGTGACCACCGCCGATGTGGGCGGTGCCGCCGTGTTCCTGGCCTCCGAGCTCTCCCACGGCGTGACCGGCGAAGTCATCTACGTGGACAGCGGCTTCAGCCAGCTGGGCATCTAAAACGACCATAGGCGGCTGCCACGGCAGCGCCATCCTTTTCTGATGCTGACGGCCCGGCAACGGCGGGGCGGGACCATCCCGCTCCCCTGCCGGGCCTTCTGGCAACAACGGACGAACTCCGGGACACCCCGGACAGTCTTTCAGGAGATCGTATGGATACCATCTTCATGCTCAATCTGGCCGGTATCGTGGCCTTCGGTGTGGCCGTCCTGGGCTTTTTTTACATGATGGGCAAAAAAAAGCGCGAAGAAGACAGGGATCGCAAGGACTAGGCCATGTGGCAGGCCCTGCTCGTCCTGCTGGTCATCGTCCTTGCCGTGGCCCTTGCCAAAGGCAGGGCCGGGACCCCTTTTCGTCATCATGCTCCGTGAGTAGGCAGCTGTGACCATCTCCGGCGGAAGATGGAAACGAAAAATTGTAAAGATAACATATCTAAATAACACATAATTTTTAAAGCAAAAATTTTTTCGCGAAAAATGCGTTTTTTTGCTTGCCAAAGCCGAAGGTTCTGCCTATAAAGAGTAGGTCTTCACGACACGGAGAGGTGTCCGAGTTGGTCGAAGGAGCACGATTGGAAATCGTGTGTACGTTAAAAGCGTACCAAGAGTTCGAATCTCTTCCTCTCCGCCACCGAGAAAATAGCCCGCTGAGCAATCAGCGGGTTTTTTCGTTTATGGTGTTGCCGGAGCAGGCGGTCCCGGACCGCCCTTTTTCCGCGCCTTCCCGTGTGCAGCATCCGCCCGGGCCGCCCTTTCACCTTCGCCCTTTGGTCTTCCCCTCCCCATCCGTTTGCAATCCCCGACGATATTTGTCACATTTTCTTCTTTCACACAGGGGGACGACCCGGCATATCCGTGCGACCGCTGGCCGCCGCCAGTGCCGCCCGCATCTCCAGCAATAGAGGGAACCGTCATGTGCGCCACCAGACATTCGGCCAATGCCGTCACCACTTCCGGCCCGGACAAGCAAGCGTCCTGGCTGTTCGACCTGCAGGACCATCAGCTGATCCAGCTGGTCAACAGTTTCGTGGCCGCCCGCAACATGTCCATGAGCCTGGCCCAGCCTGAAGAAGGCCTGCATCCGCGCGGCATCATCAAGCTGACCACGGACCCCGGCATGCGCATCGCCCGCGCCGTCATCATCCTGCTGGAGAGCCTGGAGGCCCGCGGCCCGCAGGAGCGCCTGCAGGCCCTGCGCCGTCTGCATGACGAGGTCCTCTACTCCGCCCTTTCCAGCCTGCAGAAGAACACGGCCCGCGTCCTGATCCAGATCATGAAAGACCTGGTCCGCGCCGCGCCGCACGTCCATATCCAGCTGCCGCTGGCCCACGATTTCTACC
>DWYJ01000007.1 GCA_019118745.1 Candidatus Desulfovibrio gallistercoris
GCAAAGCTCAAGTCATTTCGACGCATTGCAACCCGCTATGATAAATTGGCCGCGACATTTCGGGCAAACGTCATGTTAGCGGCCTGTTTGATTTGGCTGCAATAAACTTTTTAGAAACAGCCCCTAGGGCCTGTCAACACTATTCGCTGTTTGTTTGGGGGAAGGGGAACCCCTCGCTCTGCTGTCGATGCCCGTAAGGCTCCTGCGTCGCCTAACGGGCACGGCCCTGTGGGCCGCCTTTCGGTCGCGCTCTGCTGTCGATGCCCGTAAGGCCCCTTCGTCGCCTAACGGGCACGGCCCTGCGGGCCGCCTTTCGGTCGCCGCCGGCGCGGGAGGGCCCAGCCGTTTCGCAGCGAAGCGAGAAAAGGCGTTCCCGTCATCCTTCCCCCCAAGCCCCCCATCCCTTCCCCAGCGCGCTTTTATCAGGGGAAAAGCAGGGACGAGGGGCGTATTGCCCATCAGGGTAGGCGGAATATGTACATCCGACTTGCTGTATCTATTGAAATAATTAGTAAAATTTGTGTTGACAGGCCCTAGAACGTGTCAACGCAAGCTTTACACGTAATTTCAACAGACAAAAGACATAAGCTGTACACGTTTAGCTTGCCTTTGGGGGCAGGGCCGGACTCAGGCATCCGCCAGGCGGAGCACCGCCTCCACGCACTCTTCCAGCGAAAGACACGCCGTGTGCAGCACCAGATGCGGGGCCTGCGGCAGATCCACCGGGGTCTCCGCCCCGGCCATCTGACGCACGCTGCCGGCCTGAGCCGCCGCATACAGGCCCTTGGGGTCCCGCCGGCGGCGGACCTCCTCCGGCACATCCAGGAAGATCTCCCGGTAGCCGGGCAGGTTCTCCCGGTTCCAGGCGTGGATCTCATGGAACAGGGAGATGGTGGCCATGATGACCGTATGCCCCTGACCGGCCAGCAGGCCGCACAAGCGGGCATAGGTGCGGGCCAGCTCCAGACGGCTCTGCCGGTCGAAGCCGGAGGCCGTCGCGCCCAGCACGGCGCGCAGCTCGTCGCCGTCCAGCAGGATGGACTGCGGCAGCCGGGCCTGCAGGGCGCGGGCCAGCGTGCTCTTGCCCGCGCCGGAAAGGCCGGTGATCCAGAAAACGCGTCCCGTCTGCGCCGTCATGCCGCTCAGTCCACGCGGCGAGCCAGCCAGGCCCGCGTCGTATAGGGGATGGCGATGGTCTCGCGCCCGAGCCCGGCAAGATACTGCTCGATCTGCTCGATGATGGCCGCGAACTTGTCGCCCGCCTGCCGGTGCAGGGTGGAATGGGAGCGCCAGGCCTCCACGATCTCCGCCGGGGTCTGGGCGTGCTCCACTTCGCCCTGGACGGGGGTGATGTCCGTGAACAGGCCGGACGCGCGGATGACGTCGGTCTGATCCTCGCGGCGCGTGCCGTAACCGTATTCGGGGATGGCCGTCCTGATGATGTTTTCGATGGCCTGCTGCACGGGGTCCCGCAGATCCCTGTGGTTCCAGAGGCAGACGAACCATTTGCCGGGCTTGAGCAGGCGGCGGGTCTCGGCAAGGGCGGCGGCGCGGTCGCAAACGTTGAAGGAAGAGCCGAAGGAGACGAAATCATACATCCCCTCAGGCCGTCCGGTATGCTCGCCCGTGCCCTCGAACCACTGCACGCCGGGGCAGTCCGCCGTGCGCTGCATCCCCAGCGCCCGCATGGCGTCATTGGGCTCCACGGCGTCCACCCGGCAGCCGAAACGGACGAGCGGCAGCGTGAAATGGGCGACGCCCGCGCCGATATCGCACACAAGGTCGTCCGCATGCAGTCCGGCGATGCGGAAGATCTCCTCCAGAGCGGACGGGGCATAGTCCGGACGTTTGAGGTAACTGTGGGCCAGGGTGGTGTAGTCCCAGGCTGTTTTCATGGTATCCTCCGATAGGCAGGGGCCTGCGCTCCCGTGTCCGCCGGAGCGCCCCCCTTCAGGCTAGATGCTCTTCACTTTGCCCGGCGGGCGATCCAGGCCCGCGTCAGGTATTCAGCTTCGATATCATGGACAGCCGCCGTCTTCTCCCGGATATAGTCGAGAAAGGCGGCGAATCGTTCTTCGCCAAGCTGCACGCGCACGTCATTGACGGACTCCCACAGGCCCAGATAGCGCTGCGGGCTCTGATGCTCGATGTGGCGGCCTTCAAGATAGATGACCTCGTCGAACTCGCGGCAGGCGGAAAGACGCTCCGTAAGCTGGTTGCAGAAGGCCGAACGGCCGGAAGACACCCGCTGCATGTCGGGAGCGAGTTCGTGCAGATGCGCCTCGATCTCCACCAGCAGCGGATTGGATTCATAATAACGGGTGTTCCAGAGCGCCATGAAATAGCCGCCCGGCTTGAGCAGGCGGTGGAATTCCCGCACGGCGGCGTCGAAGTCCGGCCAGTGGAAGGAAGAGGCCATGCAGGCAAGGTCAAAGACGCCGTCCTCCAGGCCGCTCGCCTCAGCCGAGCCCGCATGCCAGCGGATGGCCCAGGGCCCGTTCTGCTGCTGCCCGGCCTCGCGCATGGCGTCATTGGGCTCCACGGCATCCACGCGCGCCCCGGCGGCCGCCAGATGGCGCGACCAGATGCCCGTGCCCGCGCCGGCGTCCACGCAACGCGGCTGCGCCTCCCCGCTCAGGCGGACGAAGACCTCGGCGATGAGGGGCGCATAGCCGGGCCGGTAGCTGGCGTACTTTTCCGCCAGAGCCGTAAAATCGCCATGTTTCATGCGGGATACCTCCGGGTGTCCCCATTTTCGGGAAAGCTTTGTGCGCATGCGGCCAAAGGCCGTGCTACCTTAGAGCATTTTCAGTTTGAAACGCTTTGCGCTTCAAACCATACAGCCTGGCGTTTCGCGGAAAAAACGCGGCTTTTCCGCTTGTTCGGGCCGGACGGCGCGGTGCCGCCGCCTCGCGTGTTGCCTTTACCAAAGGCAACACGCCCAAATAAAAGCGCGCTGGGGAAGGGATGAGGGGCTTGGGGGGAAGGGGAACCCCTCCAGCGCTGGCGGAGGGGTTCCCCTTCCCCCCAAACAAACAACGAACAGGGTCAACACGCCCTAGGGGCTGTTTCTAAAAAAGCTGGACATCTTGAATGACTCCTGCTTTCCTGTTTGGCATGAGCAGACATGACATTTCAGATGAAAAGTGGGCGGTCATCGGTCCTATGCTGGAAAAGAAAAAGACT